>DASXED010000117.1:0-2809 GCA_036490295.1 Verrucomicrobiia bacterium
CGCCGCCGACGCCGATTTGCGGCGCGGCGACATCATTGTCGGAATCAACCGTCAAACGGTTCGCAACGCCGATGACGCCGTTGATTTTTGCCGCAAGGCGAAAGGCGACCAAATCCTGCTTCAAGTCTGGCGGCGCGACGGCGACCTCGCCGGCACGCGCTACATCAGCGTGGACAACAAAAAGTAAGTTGCAAGTTGTCGGTTTCCGGTTACAAGTTGATTGCGAATTTTAACGCGGAAAACGTGAAACTTTCAACCTGCAACCTGTGACCCGAAATGCCCGTTCAATACAAAGATTATTACGAAAGCCTCGGCGTGCCGCGCATCGCGACCGCCGACGAAATCAAAAAATCCTTCCGCGAGCTCGCGCGCCAGCATCATCCCGACGTGGCGAAGGACAAAAAAAAATCCGAGGAGAAATTCAAGGAAATCAACGAGGCTTACGAAGTCCTGTCCGACGCGGACAAGCGCAAAAAATACGACGAACTCGGCGCGAACTGGAAGCAGGGCGCGGAATTCCGGCCGCCGCCCGGCTATGGAGGCACTCCCGGCGGACAGGCGTTTCGCGGCGGACGCGGGATGAGCACCGAGGATTTTGAAACGCATTTTGGAGGCACGGGCTTCAGCGATTTTTTCGAGCAGATTTTTGGCGCGCGTGCGCGCGGCGGCGCGGGCAACTTTGGACAGCGCGGCAATTTTTCGCAGGAAGAACTGGCCGAACGCGGCAGCGACATCGAGGGCGACATCATGGTTTCGCTCGAAGAAGCGATGGGCGGTTCCGTGCGTGAAGTCAACGTGCGCCGTCCCGTTGGCCGCACGATGAAGGCCGAGACATATCAAGTCCGCATTCCGCCGGGCGTGACCGAGGGACAAAGATTGCGCGTGGCCGGGCGCGGCGAATCCGGCAGCGGCGGCGGCGCGGCGGGCGATCTTTATTTGCGCGTGCGGCTGGCCAAGCATCCCGATTTTGAAGTTGAAAATCACAATTTGATTTACGAACTCGACCTCGCGCCGTGGGAGGCCGCGCTCGGCGCGGAAATTTCCGTGCCTACTTTGGCCGGGCGCGTGAACATAAAAATTCCCGCCGGAACGCAAAGCGGACAAAAACTCCGCGTGCGCGGACGCGGCCTGCCGCCGTCGGGAGATTTGATTGTCGTCACAAAAATCGTCGTGCCAGCTAAAATTTCCGATGCCGAGAAAAAATTGTGGGAACAACTGAAGCGCGAATCCAAATTCAATCCGCGTGATTGACGTAGCGGCGTCTCGGCAGAGCGCCGCAATTTTGAAAGAGAAGTCCGGCTTTCTGCTGAAAGCCGCTACGACGTTTATGAAAACCATTCTCATCACCGGCGTCTCGCGCGGGCTGGGCCGCGCGCTGACGGAAGAATTCATCCGGCTCGGCCACACCGTCATCGGCTGCGGACGTTCGGAAAAAGAAATCGCGCAGTTGCAGAAACAATTTCCCGCGCCGAATGATTTTTCCGTCGTGAACGTCGCCGATGATTCGCAAGTCGAGTCTTGGGCAAAAAAAGTTTTGCAATCGCACGCCGCGCCGGATTTGCTGCTCAACAACGCCGCGCTCATCAACCGCAACGCGCCGCTCTGGCTCGTTCCCGCGCAGGAATTTTCCGACGTGATTGACGTGAACATCAAAGGCGTGGCGAACGTCATCCGCCATTTTGCGCCCGCGATGATTGCGCGGCGCAGCGGCGTGATCGTGAATTTCAGTTCCGGCTGGGGACGCTCGACCGACGCGGAAGTCGCGCCGTATTGCGCGACGAAGTGGGCGGTCGAGGGACTCACGCAATCGCTCGCGCAAGAACTGCCGCCGGGCATGGCCGCCGTGCCGCTCAATCCCAGCATCATCAACACCGCCATGCTGCAAAGCTGTTTTGCCGGCGGCGCAACCAATTATCCCGCCCCGCGCGAATGGGCAAAAACCGCCGCACCCTTCCTGTTGAAAATAAATTCTGCCGATAACGGGAAGCAATTGAGTGTGTCTTAATACAGGCAAATTAACTTGACTATACCGAGATTGTGCTAAAGAATTATTATTGTTAATTTTCCTATGGACAGCAATAAAAGAGATGCAAGGTTGCGTTTTATCTTTCGACTTGCTTCAATCGAAAGACTGCTGCCAATGCTGCTATTATTGACGTTGCCCGCCGTGGTGGTGAATGCCCAATTTACTTTCACGACCAATGATGATGGCTCGCTCAACATCGTGGGCTATACTGGTCAAAGTGGCGCGGTAGTCATCCCCAGCACAACTAATGGCTATCCAATCACCGGCATCATAGAAACGCGTTCTGGGGGAGCGTTCACTTTTCTCACCAGCCTGACCAACATTATGATTCCAAATAGTGTCACGAATATTATGCAAGAACCATTTAAGGGTTGCATCAATCTGACAACGATAACAGTGGACGCACTAAATTCCTCTTATAGCAGTATCAGCGGGGTGTTTTTCGATAAGAGCCAAACTACACTACTCGAATATCCAGAAGGAAAAGCAGGAAGTTACATAATTCCCGACAGCGTTACTAACATCGGAACATTTGCGTTCGATAACTGCACCGGTCTGACCAATGTTACAATTCTTAACAGCGTCATCAGCATCGGGGAATTTGCATTCCAAAGTTGCACTCGTCTGACAAATATCACAATTCCCAGCAGTGTCGCCAACATTGGGTATGATGCGTTCTTTGATTGCACCAGCTTGATCAGTGTCTTTTTTAATAGTAACACTCCTGCCCTTGCTGATTTGATTGCGTTCGACGCTGACAACAATGTAACCGTTTATTACTTG
>DASXED010000027.1:0-13618 GCA_036490295.1 Verrucomicrobiia bacterium
ATTTTTTTCTTCCTCGTCGTGATAACGAACATTTTCGAGCAGCGCGACTTGGCCGTCTTTCAATGACGCGGCAATTTTCTCCGCGTGTTCACCGATGCAATCGTCCGCAAATTCAACCGGCTGGCCGAGCATTTCATGCAATTTGAAGGCAACCGGGCGCAACGACATGGAAGATTCGCGTTTGCCCTTCGGACGACCGAGATGTGCAGCAAGAATTATTTTCGCGCCTTTTTCGATGAGCAATTTCAGCGTCGGCAGCGTTTCCTTGATGCGCGTTTCGTCGTTGATGATCATTTTGCCGTCGCGATCTTCCATCGGCACGTTATAATCCACGCGCACAAAAATGCGCTTGCCGCGAACGTCCAAATCTCGAACTGTCAATTTCGCCATAAAATTCTTTTTGATTCTGAAAAATCAGAGGCTGGAGAATAGCGCAGAAATATTGCTAGTAAAGAAATTTCCCCGCTCAAACGTAAAGCGCGCCCTGCAAATCGCGCGTGAGCACGCTCATGAACGGATAACGGCGGTCGGGTTCGCGCTGCAAACATTTGAGGATGACTTTTTCGAGCGCGGCGGGAATTTCAGGATTGTGCTCGCGCACGGGAATCGGAGTGGAAGCGTCCATTTGCGCGGCGAGAATTTCCGCCGGGGTTTCGCCGGGAAACGGCTTGTGGTTCGTCACGAGTTCGTAGGCCGAGACTCCGAAGGCAAAAATATCCGCGCGCGGGTCAATCGGTTCGCGCTTCAATTGCTCCGGCGCCATGTAGCCGGGCGTGCCGGGATTTTTGGAAAATTTCACCGGCTTTTCAGGAATCGGCTGCGCGAGGTCAAAATCAATCAGCCGCACGCTGCCGTTGCGCGTGACCAGGACATTCTCCGGCTTGAAATCGAGGTGCATGAAACCGCTTTCGTGGACATGCTCAAGGCCGCTCGCCATATCAATCAGGATTTGCGCGACGTTTTCCGTCAGCACCGGGTCTTGCCGCGCAAAAAGCTCCTTCAAGTTCGCCGCCTCGACGTAATCCATCAGCAGATAAAGCGTGCCTTCGGCCTTTCCGTGCTCGACGTAGCCGACGATGAATTCGCTTTCATTCAATTTTGAAAGCACCTCGCAGCCGCGCAAAAAACGGCGGCGGGAAAGCAGGTTGAACCGCAGCTCCTTTTTCAGTTTGCGTAGCGCGAAAGGTTTTCCGCGCGTGTCGGTGACAAGCCAGATCTCCGACATTCCGCCGCTGTTGATGAGTTCGTGCGGATAAAATTTTCCGGCGAACCGCTTCTGCCCGGACGGCGCCGCCACCGCATTTTCAAAATCGTCTGCCATTCTACCAATTAGATAACACGCCGCGCAATTTCACGCGAATAATTTTTCAGGTGGAGCTGGAAAACGTTCAGCTTGAAAATTCCCGGCAATTAAGGCTTGGCTGAAAACCTGCAAGAAAGTATTGTCGCGTCATGCGACCTTTTCGGGCGCTGGTCATTTACATTGTCGTGGTTTTCATCGGCGGCGCATTGCTCGCGCCGTGGCTTTACTGGCTTGCGCAAAACACCGCGCCCAGTTTTCCAAAAATCACCGGCGCACCGTTTCATCGCTTCGTTGACCGCTCGATTTTAATTCTCGCGCTAGCCGGACTCTGGCCGCTGCTGCGCGCCCTCGGCGCAAAGTCGGCGCGCGACATGGGAATTGTTCCGCCTTACGGCCAATTCAAAAAACTTTTCGGCGGATTGTTGCTCGGCTTTCTTTCGCTGGCGGTTGTGGCCGGAATGACAATCGGTTTCGGCGGCCGTGTTTTCGCGCAAAACCTGACGGCGCATAAAATTATCGGAACGATTTTCGGCGCGATTGCAACGGCGGTCATTGTCGCGATACTTGAGGAAATTCTTTTTCGCGGCGGGATTTTCGGCGGATTGCGCCGCGTGATTTACTGGCCGTTTGCGCTGGCCGTCAGCAGCGCGATTTACGCCATCACGCATTTTTTCCAGCGCGCGGAATTGACCGGCGCGGTTGCATGGAATTCCGGCCTCGTTCTGCTTCCGCAAATGCTGGCTGGCTTCGCGGATTTTCACGCGCTCGCGCCCGGATTTTTCAACCTTACGCTTGCGGGAATTCTGCTCGGCCTCGCGTATCAGCGCACGGGCAATCTTTATTTTTCCATCGGACTGCACGCGGGCTGGATTTTCTGGCTGAAAACTTACGGCGCATTCACCGCCGATTTATACGGCCCAACGAACTGGTTTTGGGGCGGTGGCAAAATGATTGACGGCTGGCTCGCGTTTTTTGTCCTCGCGGCCACGCTTTTCGTTTTCAAATTTCTGCCGCTGGAAAAACGCTCGCCGTTCACGATTCCATGAAAAATCTTTTTTTACCACGGATGGACACGGATCAACACGGATTAAAGAAAAAACCCGCGCCGGAAATTTTTCAGCATCCGTGTGCATCTGTGTTTATCCGTGGTTCAATTTTCTTGGTGAATAACGCGCTCGGATTTCTTTATCCCGAAATCTGCCAGCTTTGCGAAAAGGAACGCGCCACGGCCAAAAGCGGTTTCGTCTGCTCCAAATGCTGGCAGCAAGTCCGCTTCATCCGCCCGCCGTTTTGCGAACGCTGCGGTTTGCCGTTTGAAGGCGACATAACGACAGTTTTTGAATGCACGAACTGCCGCGAAATGGAATTGCACTTTTCATCTGCGCGTTCGGCGGTCGTCGCCAAGACCGCCGTCCTTGAAATCATTCATCGCTTCAAATATTCGCGCGCGCTTTGGTTCGAGCCGTTTCTCGCCGATTTGCTTTTGCGCGAGGCGCTGCCCGTGTTGCGCGGGCAAAAATGGGATTTCATCGCGCCGGTTCCGCTGCATTCGGTCAAGGAACGCGAACGAGAATTCAATCAGGCCGAATTAATTGCGCGACATTTGAGCGACGCGATAGAAATTCCGTTGAACAACAAGTTGCTCCGGCGTGTCTCACCTACCATGACTCAAACCCGCCTGACCAAGCAACAGCGCGCGGAAAATATGCGCGGCGCGTTTGCAATCCGCAACGGCGTGAAATTGAACGGCGAAAAAATAATCCTCGTGGACGATGTTTTTACCACGGGCGCGACGACCAGCGCGTGCGCGAAGGCATTGGAAACCGCCGGCGCGGGCGATGTTTGCGTCTGGACAGTGGCGCGCGGGCTTTAGTATTATTTTATCAATCAAATGGACACCACTTCGTTCATGAAGAAATCACTTGGCGGAACCTCAACCATCGAACCGGCGCTGACGCCGCCGCCCATCGCGCACACGCAGACGACTTTTACCAAAAAGCCGAAGCTCGCTTCGGTCAAATCCAAAAGCAAAAAACGCGAGATGCCCGAAGGTCTTTGGGTGAAATGCCCGACGTGTGAAACAATGCTCTTCGACAAGGAACTGGACGAGAACCTCAAAGTCTGCACGAAGTGCAACCACCATTTCCCCATCGGCTCGCGCGAACGGATCCATTCGCTCGTCGAGACCTGCACGTTCGAGGAAATGGACGCAAGCATGACGAGCGTGGACATCCTCAATTTCAAGGGCGCATCCACTTACAAATCCAAACTCGAAGCCTACAAAAAAAATACGACGCTCAAGGACGCCGTCATCACGGGACTTTGCAAAATCGGCGGACACCGCGCGGCGCTGGGCGTGATGGATTTTAATTTTCTCGGCGGCTCGATGGGTTCGGTCGTCGGCGAGAAATTGACGCGGCTCATCGAGCGCGGAACGGAAAAGGGCTGGCCGGTCATCATCATTTCCAGCAGCGGCGGCGCGCGAATGTATGAAGGAATGTTCAGTTTGATGCAAATGGCGAAAACGTCCGCCGCGCTCGCGTATCACGCGAAAAAAAATCTGCCTTACATCAGCGTGCTCACGCATCCGACGACGGCGGGCGTGATGGCGAGTTATGCGAGCCTCGGCGATCTGATCCTGGCCGAGCCGGGCGCGATGATCGGTTTCGCCGGGCCGCGCGTCATCAAGGACACGACGCAGGCCGAATTGCCGCCGGGATTCCAAACTGCAGAATTTCTGCTCGACCACGGCCTGATTGACTCGATCGTTTCGCGCAAGGAAATGAAAACGCAATTTATCGAGTATCTGGATTTTCTCACGGCTGGAAAAGAAGCCGCTACCGCACGGCAATGATTTTCAACGCCGTCCGTCATACCACAAGTGCGCGGCCTCGCGGCTTCCCAGCGCGCGGCGCTGGTTGAAAATCGCATAAACCAAAAATCGAAGATGCTCGCGCGCCGTGTAGAGTTTCATCTTGCGCGCGGAAGTCACGAGCGGATGCCTGTGCAAAATGACGATTCCCCTGCCCTGTTCGCGCGCGAGTTTTTTCAGCCGCTGGCTCAATTCCAATTCTTCCCCGACGAACAATTCGTGGCTGAAGCCGCCGATTTTTCGGAACGACGCCGTTTCGCAAAAAATAAACGAGCCGGCAAGAAACTTGAAACTGCGGCTGACGCAATTCCAGGCGCGAGTGATCAATCCCGCGACAAAATAATTTTCGTCCAGCCGGATCGTCGCGCCGCCCGCGAGGCATTTGCCGGATTGAATCGCAGCAGCAACATCGACAAAAAGTTCCGCGCTTGGATGCGAGTCGGCGTCCACAAAAACCAGCCAGTCGCCGGTCGCCGCCGCCGCGCCGGAATTTCTGGCGCGGGCGATTTGATTGATCGGCTCAAAAACAACCATTGCGCCCGCCGCGCGCGCAATTTCCGCCGTGCGGTCGGTTGAGTTGTTGTCACAGACGATCAATTCGACTTCCCATCCGATTTTTGCAAACGCGCCCGCCGCCGATTTGATTTGTGCGAGCGATCCCCCAATCAACCGTTCTTCGTTGAAAGCGGGAATGACGATGGAAATTTTCACCGCGCAAGCATAGCAGCGAACGTGAGTTCGCTCAAACTTCAAGCGGGCGGGTTCTGGAGTGGCACTAACACAATTTTGCGCGTGCTTTTTCCGCCAAATGGTTTTTATTATTGGCATGACCATTTGGATTCTTGCTCTTGTGTTGCTGGCGTCGCTGGCCGGGCTGGGTTACCGGCAGGGCGTGGTTCGCGTGGCGTTTTCGCTCATCGGCATTTTTATTTCCGCGCTGCTGGCGGGGCCGCTGTCCTCGCCCGTCAAACCGCTGCTTCCGCACTTGGGAATTCACAGCTCAATAGTGATCTGGCTGTTGTCGCCGTTCATCGTGTTTGTGATCTTGTTGAGCCTGTTCAAGTCGGCGGGATTTTTTGTGAACCGCAAGGTGGACGTGCATTTCAAATACCACGCGGGCGATTTGCAGTTGCTGTTGTGGAACCGGCTGAACCGGCGGCTCGGCCTGTGCCTCGGCCTGGTGAACGGCCTTGTGTATTTGGTTTTAATTTCATTCGTCATTTTTGATTTCAGTTATTGGACGGCGCAGACCGCCACTTCCGGCGACGAGGCCAAGTCGGTCAGGTTGCTGAATCAAATGGGACGCGATTTGCAAAGCACCGGCATGGACAAGGTCGCGCGCGCGGTTGACCCGATGCCGGAAATGTATTTCAAGGCCGCCGACCTTGCCGGGCTGCTTTATCAAAATCCGCAGTTGGGCGACCGGCTGGCGAATTATCCGATGTTCACCTCGCTGGGCGAACGCGACGATTTCAAACAGATCGGATCGGACGCCGATTTTCAAGGCGCGTGGAAAAATCATTCGCCCGTCGGCCAGTTGCTGAACAACGCGAACGCCAAGGCAATCTGGCGGAACAATGACACGGCCAATCTAATCTGGGGCATCGTCCAAACCGACCTGGATGATTTGAACGGCTATTTGAAAACCGGCCATTCGGAAAAATATGATTCGGAAAAAATCCTGGGCCGCTGGGATTTCAACGTCGGCGCAAGCGTCGGAATGCTGCTGCAAACGCAGCCGAACATCACCTCGAAAGAAATGATAGCCGTCCGCGCGTTTTGGACGCAGGCCTATGCGCAAACGACGTTTCTCGCCGGCGCGGACGGGCAGGCGTTTCTGAAAAACCTGCCGGAATTCAAACCGGGACAACCGCCGGCCGCCGCCACGTGGCAGGGACAGTGGAAAAGTGACGACACGAATTATGACCTGTCGCTCGCCAGCAACGGCGAGAACAAATCCATGACCGCCCAAACCGACGGACTGCGGCTGACAATCAAGGACGACAAGAATACGCTGATATTTGACCGTGAATGACAGGTTTCGACATTCCATTCGCTTCACGATCGAGACCTCTGCAAAATGAGCGTAGCGGCTTTTCGGCAGAAAGCCCATCCTTAAAATTCCAAAGGTCTGCGGCGCTCTGCCGAGACGCCGCTACGGCGGAGATCCCGACCAATCATTGTTCCGCAATGTTGCGATAATTTTTTAGTTTGAAGACCGCTTGAAACCTGCTATTAAAGTGTCTGCATGGGCATGACAAACCTGACTGTGATTCTGGCCGCCCTCGCCATCGCGTGGCTGCCTGCGAGCTGTTCCAAAAGCCAGAATTCGAAGGCCGCGCTTGCAAGGGTCGCGTCCAAAGCGGCGGCTGGAAATGTTTCGGCATCCGCAAACACAAAAGACCCGGACGAGCTTTCGCTGACAAACAATTTGGAAACTTCCATCCATCTCGGCCCGGGTAAAATCTGCCGCATAACGCCCGTGTTGCTTGATAGCCGCAATCTTCAACTCACCATGGCGCTTGAAATCAGAAAAGCCGGCGGCCAGTTGCAGGGTCTCATCATCGGGCAATTCGTCACGCCTCCCGGCAGGCCGGTCGAGGTGGTCATTGAAAAAACAGACATCGCTTTTACGCCCGTCATCGTGGATTAGCGGGAAATGGCCGGCGCGGGAAATTTACACCCATCACAGAAAAATCAGTTCCGGGTTTGCAGCCGCAGCACGGTGAACGAATTTCCGGGGAACGCGCGGGTCAGGCTGGTTCCGGAAAAATTCACCGCTTCCGTTTTTGGCGAAACTTTCATCGGTTCGTCCAAAGAATTTTCGTCGTTTGGATCTTCCGATGTCAAAACAATGGTGCTGCCTTTGCCGGTCAGATTTTTTGCGCCGGTTAAATCAAGTTCTGTTTCCAACGATTTCGCGTTCGCATTGACGACTTTCAAAATGATGTCGCCGGATTGCGCGTCCGTCGCGGCGCTGGCGTAGAGGCTGTTGATCTGGCCGCCGTTTTTGTAATTCACGTCGTGGACAAGCTCGCCGTCGAGATAGCATTTGACGTTGTCGTCGTTGACTTCGATGCGGATGTCATACCAGCGGTTTGTTTCAATGTGTGCCGGCTTCGGATCGAGCGTCGTGCCGATCTCGACGGCGTTCTGGGTGTCGTCCCAGCCGCCGATGTTCCACCATGTGCGGTCTTCCCTGCCGTTGATGTGAAATAAAATCAGGAAGCCTTCCTTGCCGCCGAGTTTGCGCGCCTTGACGGTGTAAGTATAATTGGTCCATTTGCGGTCGCCCGCGATGGCGCGGATGAACGTGCCGTCGGCGTTCTGGCGGAGCGCGCCGTCATCCACGTCCCAATTTCCTTCGCCCAGCATTTGCCAGCCGTTCGTGCCGGAAGCAAAATCGGACGCGAACAAAATTTTTCCGTCGGGCGCGGTGACTTTTGCATCCTTGAATTCCGCCTGCGTGTTCCAGGTGCCGACGCCGATTTTTCCGCTGCTTAAGGGCAAATCAGCCATCGGCGAATCCACATGGATCGGCAGCGTCTCGTCGCCGCGATTGTTGCCGAATATTTTTTGCACATAATAACTGGGCAAACCATACCAGCGCGAGCTGTCGAAGTTGATAAGGTCGGGATTCCACGCGCGATGGTTCATGTTGACGAACAGCGGCGCGTAGCTGGCGAGTTCAACGATGTCGGAATTGCGTTCCATGCCGGTCATGAACGCGGCCTCGCCGAGCGCGGCGCGCAGGTTGCCGAGACCGGCGTTCTGCGTGACGGCATATTCGCCGATGAAAATTTTCGGGCCTTTGCGGTCGTAGTTGTCGTATTGATCCGCGCGGCGCATGAATGACTCGGGCGTTTCGTAATAATGTTCGTCCACGATGTCCGGTTTCGGATTTTGCGGATGCGAACCGTCGCGCAAACTGCTCGTCGCGATGAGTTGCATCTCGGGATATTTCTCACGGATGGCGTTGACGACCAGCGCCCAGCGCGCGGCGTAATCCGGCCCGCCGTTTTCGTTGCCGATTTCCATGAACTTCAAATGGAACGGCGCGGGATGTCCGGCCTTCGCGCGCAATCCGCCCCAGACGGAATTGGTCGGGCCGTTTGCATATTCAATCGCGTCGAGCGCGTCCTGAATCCACTGCCCCATCCGGCTCAACGGCACGCTGTCGTGCAGCGACATTCCGACGTTGATGTCGAAAAGCGGCTCCGCGCCGAGGTCTTCGCAAAGTTGCAGATACTCGTAAAATCCCAGCCCTTGTGTGGTGTTGTAACCCCACGTGTTCCAGAGCGGCGTGCGCGAATCAATGTCGCCAATCGTATATTTCCAATGATACATATGCGCAATGTCATCGCCCTCGATCCAGTTGCCGCCGGGGAAACGCATGAACGCCGGGTGCAGCGCGTCCAGTGATTCCGCGAGGTCGGTGCGCAGGCCGTGATTTTTCCACGTTTTGTCCGGCAGCAACGAAACCATGTCGAGAAACAAAGCGCCATTACCCGATGCGGAAATTTGCAGTTTTGACTTCGGGTCGGTGTCTGACGCAACGAGGTCGAGCGTGTGGTAGCGCCAATTGCCGGTCAGTCCTGAAATTTCACCGCTCGCAAGTTCTTTGCCGGATGAGCTTAAAATTTTCACCGTCAGCGGGCCGTCAAAATCCTCCGCCGCGCGCGCAGCCAGTTTCAGTTTGTAACTGTCGCCTTTGACGATGTTCATGCCCCAGTAACCATCGTTTTCCAGCGTGAATGCGCCGTTCACATTCACGCGCAGGCTGTGGAGGTTAAACGCGTTCAACGGACGGCTGTCATCAATTGCCATCGCGCTATTGTCGCCGGACAATGTCCAAAAATCCGGCTTGTCCGAATCCTCGAACGAGCGGTTGCGCACGAGTTCGGGATAAAGCCCGCCGTCGGCGGACAAATTGATGTCTTCAAAAAAAATTCCCCAGAGCGTCGGCGAAATTTTGTGGCCGGGCTGGTCAACCGACACGGTGATTTTCGCCGGTGAGTCCGCAATGACCGATCCAGCCAGAAGAACACAACCACCGACGAGTAGAACTGTTTGTTTAAGGAATTTCATTGAATTGGAACGATTAAATACCAGAAATTCCGGCCAAATAAAAAACCATTTTGCGGATTTTAATCACCAAAATGCGCAATTAAAGAAAAACCCGCCGCCAATTGTGCGGGCCGCGCCAAAATCACTGGTGCAAATAAACTTCCCATCCGAGGTATTTGCTCAAGGCTTCCTTCACGCCCGCGCCGACGTGCGTCGGATTGATGGCGACGTGATGCTCAAAACTGTTTTCGCAAATATAACGGAGCAATTTTTGGAAGTTTGGAATCTTCACGACGCCGTAGCCGCCGAAAGTTTTCAACGGGTCGTTCGTCAATTCGCCTTCGCCGATGTAGGCGCGGATTTTCCCGGCGGAATCGTCCGTGCTGACACGCAAATAAGTGAACGGCGCGGCTTTCACGCGGCCAACAATCGTGCCGTAGGTGTTTTCCTTGCCAACAGTTCCCGCGATGATTTCCTGATAATCCATCACCGGCGCGTCCTCGCCTTTTTCGACGAAAATATCCTTCGGCAAATTGCTGCAATGGAACACGACGCCCTTGTCCGGGTCTTCGCCGTAATTATTATTCCAGTCCACGAGCGCGCTCGGTTTCTGGCCGCCTTGCGCCAGCGCATACATCGCGACCGTGCCGACGATGTCCACTTCGCACGCGCTGCTCATCAGCATATTGCTCATCATGCTCATCAACGTGCAGGGCACGACGCCGAAAAATTCCTCCATCGCCGTCCAGCATTGGATCGCCGTCGCGTTGAGCTTCGCGTCCTTCATCCATTTGTCCACGGCAACGCCGAACTTGGCCATTTTGAACAGCGCGAGCGGCGGAATGGATTTTGAAACGACGTAAGCCTGGATGTCCTTCAACTTTTGTTCAACCGCCGGATCAGTGTCTTTCATCTTGTTGACCCAGCCGAACAGTTCAAACAAGTCGAGCGTCTCGATGCTGATGCCGGAATTTTCCAGAAGTTTTTCCGAGTAACGGACCGTGTTGAACGCCGCCGGCCTCGCGCCGAGCGCGCCGATGCGGAGATTTTTGAACGCCTTCATCACGCGGCAGGTCACGATGAAATCCTGCAAGTCCGATTGAAAACTTTTGTTGTCGGGATTGACCGTGTGCAGGCGCGTCAGCGTGAACGGTATCTGATATTGCTTGAGATTGTTGCAGACGGACATCTTGCCGCAGAAGGAATCGCGCCGATGCAAAATGGTCATCGTCTTCGGATCATCGTTGAACGCATGGACCAAAACCGGCACGCGCAAGCCCGACCAGCGGATCGCGTTTGCCACGCCGCGTTCGTCGCCGAAATTCGGCAGCGTGACGAGGATGCCGTCAATTTTGTCCGCGTTCTGCTTGAACAGGTCGGCGCATTTTTGCGCGTCCGCGTGGCTTTCGACCGCGCCGAATTTTGTTTCCGTCGTCGGCAAAATGACCGCGTCAATGCCGGATTTTTCAAGCGTGGCGAGAATTTCCTTGCGTCCGGAATCACAAAGATGCGCCGGAAAAAATCCACGGTTGCCGACGATGACCCCGAGGGTTGTTTTTTTACTCATATCAATTCTTGCTGATGTTTGTGAAATCAAATGCGTCTGGGCTTGCTCCGCCACGGAGCATTTGCGCCTTGAATCTGCTCATCTGGAATGAAAGGACAGTCATTCGGCGATAATACAGGGAAATCAAAATGGTTTCCAGCTTTTTTCATCGCGCGTGCCGGAGTGGAAATCCCGGCCAGCCTGACAGCGCAATGAATTCCGAAGTTCAACGCGCGAAATGAAAATCCAGGCGGCGCAGCGTTGCGGTCGGGCGGCGGTTTGAATTAAAGTTTCGCCGTGAATCATCGCGCGCTTGGCAAAACCGGACTGCAAGTTCCACCCGTCGTTTTCGGCACGAGCTGCCTCGGCAATCTTTACGAAGTTGTTCCCGACGAGACGAAGCTCGCCATCGTCTCGGAAATTTTCCGCCATTGCCACGCGCCCGTTGTTTTGGATTCCGCCGGCAAATACGGCGCGGGACTCGCGCTCGAAGTCATCGGCGACTGCCTGCGCAAACTTAAAATTCCGCAAACCAACGTCATCATCAGCAACAAACTCGCGTGGCATCGCGTGCCGTTGCGCGGCGCGGAGCCGACGTTCGAGCGCGGCGTCTGGGCGGGAATTCAAAACGACGCCGAGGCGCGCATCAGTTACGACGGAATTTTGCAATGTTACGGGCAAGGCTGCGAATTGCTTGGGAAAAATTATGCGCCGCAACTGGTTTCCGTCCACGACCCGGACGAATTTCTCGCCGCCGCAAAAAATCCCGGCGACCGCAAATCCCGTTTTGAAAATATCCTCGGCGCTTGCCGCGCGCTGTTTGAATTGAAAAAAAGCGGCGCGGTCAAGGCCGTCGGCATCGGCTCAAAAGACTGGCGCGTCATCCGGGAAATTTCCGGGCGCGTGGATTTGGACTGGGCGATGTTCGCGTGCAGCCTCACGGTCTGGTCGCATCCGCCCGAACTGTTGGATTTCATCGCACATCTGCGCTCGCGCGGCGTGGGCATGATCAACTCCGCCGTTTTTCACGCCGGATTTTTGACCGGCGGCGCGTGGTTCGATTATCGCAAGCCTGATCCGGTCAAAGACGCGAAATTATTTTCGTGGCGCGGCAAATTTCTAGCCGTCTGCGGGAAATTCAACGCGAAGCCCGCCGACGTCTGCGTGCAATTCGGACTGGCCGTGCCGGGCATCGTCGCCGTTGCGCTCAACACCGGCAAACCGGAACGCATCAAGGAAAATGTCGCCAGCGCGCAGACGGAAATTCCGCCTGAAATCTGGCGCGCATTGAAAGATGAAAACTTACTGGCGCGAAATTTTCCGTATCTTGCGTGAACCATGAAAATTGACGCGCACCACCATTTTTGGAAATACAATCCCGCAGAGTTCGGCTGGATTGACGACTCCATGAAAATGCTCCGCCGCGATTTTTTGCCGGAGCATTTGCGGGCGGAAATTTCTGCGGCGAAAATTGACGGCGTGATTTCCGTGCAGGCGCGGCAGACGATTGAGGAAACGCGCTGGCTTTTGGAACTTGCCGCGCAAAACGATTTCATCAAGGGCGTCGTCGGCTGGGTCGAATTGATTTCGCCAAATGTTCGCAATGATTTGGCGCGCTTCTCCGCGAATAAAAAACTCAAGGCCGTCCGCCACGTCGTGCAGGGCGAGCCGGACGACCATTTTATTTTGCGCGCCGATTTCAATCGCGGCATTTCCGCGTTGCGCGAATTTGACCTGCGCTACGACATCCTGATTTTCGAGAGGCATTTGCCGCAGGCGGTTCAATTCGTTGACCGCCATCCGCAGCAGGTTTTCATCCTCGACCACATCGCCAAGCCGAAAATCAAGGCGAACGAACTTTCGCCATGGCGCGAAAATCTCCGCGAACTGGCGCGGCGCGAAAATGTTTTCTGCAAAATCTCCGGCATGGCCACGGAGGCGCATTTCAAAAACTGGACGGAAGCGCAGTTGCGCGCGTATTTTGAAGTCGCGCTCGAAGCGTTCGGGCCGCAGCAGCTGATGTTCGGGTCGGACTGGCCGGTTTGCCTTGTCGCGTGCGGTTACGCTCGCTGGCACGCGCTCGTCACGGATTGGATTTCAAAACTTTCGCCGGACGAACAGGCGCGCATTCTCGGCGGCACGGCCGTTGAAGCATACAAATTGAGACCTCTGCAAAACAACCGTGGCGGCGTCCTTAAAGGGACTTGGGACTGACCCTTTGCTAAAAACCAAACCCCGTCCGTGATTTTTCCCATAAGGAAAATCATTTTGAATGGAAGGGAAAACATTTTCCTTGGAAGCGGGAACGTTTTCCTTGGAAGGAAAACCATTTCTGCTGGAAGGAAAACCATTTTCCTTATGGGGGAAATCATTTCTCTTGGAAGAAAAGTCCTTGGTCTTGGAAGGAAAAACTTTTCCCTTGCAAGGGAAATCATTTCTCTTGGAAGAAAAATCTCCGGCCAGCCATGACAAATCATTTCTCTTCCCGCAAAAACCGCTTCCCTTGAAAGAGAAATCACTTCCCCAGGCGGGAAAACCGCCGGGCATGGCGGAAAAACAATTTCCGGCATTGCTTTGACCGCGCAAAATTCCGCCGCCGCGACTGGAAAAACCCGGAACTGTCCAAAATTTGGAAGGACACTGGCTGAAAACGGGACAATTGGAAGCAACCGCCGTCAGAGGTCGGCAACCAGATCGCGCACCTTTACTTTCAGGGCCTTGGCAATCCGCATCAAGGCGTGAACACTCGCCGTTTGCTCGCCACGTTCGACTTGGCCAAAATAAACTGGATGCAGGTTGGCTTTTTCTGCTAGTTTTTCCTGACTCATTT
>DASXED010000150.1:0-34513 GCA_036490295.1 Verrucomicrobiia bacterium
CCGAAACACAACCGGGCCAACTGCCAGGCCGCCCACCAAAACACCACCGAAAGAAACGTCCATGCAATGACGGAAACCAGATGCGTCGCGGGGTCATAACCTCCGTAAAGAAAACCCCACGGGCCGAACGTAAAGACAATATCGCGACCAAACTGCCAGTGTTCCTTGAACGCCAAATGCAGAACTTGCATCCACGAACTGTCAATCACCGAATGGTTTTCCGGCGGCGCACAGGGTTCAAAACGGGAAAGCACATAAAAAAGCGCACTCGCCCCAAGCAGCCAGCGGAACACGGGCTGCCAGCGGTTAACATGGCCTGGAGAATTCACCGGCATCGTTCTCATGCTGCCTTCATTGGCGATTGGCGGGAAAAGATTTGAGCGCGGCAAAACGATTCGGACACATTGATGTCATTTGAACAAGGATTCTTGAAAGGCTTGCGCGTCCAAAGCAATCTTTTTCAATTCATTTGTTGTCGAGGCGCATCTCGGTCTGCAACGGCATGAGTTGCCGGGTTTGAACGTCGTAAGCCCATGCCTTGAGTGTCAGCACGCCTTGGGGCAGGTCTTGCGCGCGGATTATTTTTTCCCATCCATCGGCGATATGAACGGGGCCATGGAATTTTGCCGCCAAATCCGGCCGCCCAACCCGTTCGTCCATGAGGCCAAAAATCACCGGCTCAATGCCCTGGCTTTCGTAAGTGAACAAGACGCAGTCGGCGGCGGTCTTGTGGCTGGGAGACATCGCCCAGCCGGAAATATAAATGTTGCCGCCGCCGGCCTGCATGGATTCAACGCTGCCGCAGATTGATTGCAGATTCAGTTTGAAGTCTGCCAGCCGCGTGGTCTTAAGCAAATCATCATCCCGCGCGCCGAGCCGGTTGAGCGCATCGGCGTTCTTTTTGAGCCGCGCATAATCGGGAAATAAAAATTTCGTGGCCGCCGGCTGCGGCGGAAGGACGTCGAGGAATTGCAGGTTTGCTTTGGCAAACAACATATCAAGCCGGAACATGGACAGATTAAAAACATTCGCCGGAAACGCGGACGCGTGAAGCAGGATCACGACCGCGCCCAGGGTCGCCAGCGCAAAATTTGTCTTCATGAAGGAATTGGATTTTCCCAAATCGTTTTTTACCGGGCGGTGAAATGCCAGCAGGGGCACGAGGTGCACCAGCGCCACCATGACGCTGATGCCAAAAATTCCGTATCGCGGCGACAGCGCTTGTTCCGCGCCCAACGCAGAACGCCCGGTTGTGGCCAGCAGCGCGCTCAAAATGCCGTAGCCGCCGACGGCCAGCCACGGCCAAGCCAGACCGATCAACACTGGATGTTTTCGCCAGCGAAAAAGGCAAAGACAGGTTGCGGCAAATAAAATCACCACCATCAGGCCGATGATGGTCGCGGTTGCCAGGCAATGCGCCGAGTGACGATCCACGAGCGGCCCGCCAAGAAAGACGAAAAAATATCTGGCGACCGGCCACGGATTTGCCCACAGCATCTGCCAGAATCCGTGCGGCGGAAATTGATAACCACGGAAATAGACAATCACATTTCCTAGAAACACCAGCAGCCAGCATAACGCGGCGCGGATTTTTTTTTGGAAACCGGCGAAGCCTTCCGCCAGAAACATCACCGGAAAAAGCACAATCCACACGAGCAATCCGTTGCTGAAGCTATAAGTGCCAACGGTGGCCAGCGCCGCGCAGGAAAGCCATTTTGCAGTTTCAGCGGCCTTTGAGCGCAGCACGAGCAGGCTGAAAAGAATGCACACCAGCGGCACGTAAAGGATCATTTCCATTCCCCACAACCATGCGTCGGATTGCGCCGGTGAAAAAATCAACAGGCTTGAGATGAAAAAAAACGCCCACCTCGCCACCGGTTGTCCGGCAAACGCGGATCGTCCAAGCCAAAAGACAGCGCCGGCAACCGCGCAGGCCAGCAAAAAAGTGGTGGCAATTTCATAGCCAATGTTCCAATGCGTGAAACTGCCCAGCAGCAGAAAGAAAATCCGCGACAGGACGAACCGGCTCTCGTTGTGCTGCGCCCACAGGTCGCCGAAAGTCAACTGTCCGGTCTTGAGTTTCACAAACAGGCCGCCGATGTCGTCGTCCCATTCATCCCAGTAAGGCACGTTGACCGCGTCGCGCCACAACAAGGCCGCCAGCACGGCGGACGGCAGCAGGCAAAGTCCGAGCGCCAGGCTCCGGGCCAGCCATGGCGGGATTATTCTCGCAGTTGTCCGTTCAGACATTTTGTGATTTCTTGCCAAAGTTTGCGTCAAGCGGAATCCATCGGGCAACAATGAAACTCGGAATCGTCGCCAGGATCACCCAGACGAAAAAATGCGCGTAGCCGGTTTTTTCCTGCAACCAGCCGCTCCACATTCCCGGCAGCATCATGCCCAGCGCCATGAAGCCGGTGCAGATCGCGTAGTGCGCCGTGCGATGCTCGCCGCGCGCGATGTAAATCATGTATAGCATGAACGCCGTGAAACCGAAGCCGTAGCCGAATTGCTCGACGGCCACGCCCGCGCCAATCACAAACAGATTTTGCGGCTGCGCGAACGCGAGCCAGATGAAAACCGCGTCCGGCAAATGAATCGCCAGCAACATCGGCCAGAGCCAGAATCTCAATCCGTTTCGCGACACGAAAAATCCGCCGAGCAACGCGCCGCACATGAATGCGATGACGCCGGCGGTTCCGTAAATTGCGCTGATTTTTTGGATGGGCAAACCCAGTCCGCCGCCGGCAACCGGCTCGTGCAAAAAAATCGGGATGATTTTTACCAGTTGCGCTTCGCCGAGCCGGTAGAGCAGCAGAAACAGCAGCAGCAAAATAATTTTCGGCTTTTGAAAAAAACTCGCGAACGTTTTTAGAAATTCATCGAAGAAATTTCCCGTCGCCGGAATTTCTTTTGGCTGGTCCATCGCTGGTCGCGGCAAAATCAGGCGGTGATAAATGCCGAGGCAGAAAAAAATTCCGGCGGCCAGCGCAAAAGCCGTTGACCACGCCAAAGTCGGATTGCCGGTTCGACTTTCAATTTCTCCCGCCAGAAAAACCAGCCCGCCTTGCGCAAAAATTTTTCCGACATTGAAAAAAATGCTGCGGAAGCCGACAAAAAACGACTGTTCGCGCTCCGTCGGCGCGAGCATGTAAAAACCGTCCGCCGCGATGTCATGTGTCGCGGAACTGAACGCCAACAGCCCGAAAAAAACAATCGTCCATCGGATGAAATGCGGCGCGGGAATCATCAACGCCACGGCGGCGAGCATTGCGCCCAAAAGCAATTGCATCGTCCAAATCCACAGCCGCCGCGTTTTCAAAATGTCCACCGCCGGACTCCACAGCGGTTTGATGACCCACGGCAGATACAGCAGGCTCGTGAAAAACGCCGTCGCTCCGTTCGACACGCCGAGGTCATTGTAAAACATCACCGAAACCGTCGCGACGAGCGCGTTCGGCATTCCTTCGGCGAAATAAACCGTCGGAATCCACGCCCACGGATTGCGGGAAACATTTTTTGCGGCAGCCATTTCCACGGATGTTGGCGGCAATTGCCGCAAAAGAAAAACTTTTCCTTCGCGGCCTTCGCGCGACACAATCGGCGCGTGACCATCGCAACCGGCGCATTTCTCAACGCCATCGGCATTTTGATCGGCGCGCTTTTCGGCTTGGCCTGGCGCAGACCGATTTCCGCGCGGACGCAATTCTTTTTCCGAAACGCGCTCGGCGCGCTCGCGATTTTTTTCGCGCTGCGGCTCGTCTGGCTCGGCGTCAGCGGAACTTTGACGTCGTGCCTGAAACAGATTTTCCTCGCGCTGCTGGCCTTGGTTCTGGGCAATCTGCTGGGAAAACTTCTGGCGTTGCAAAAAATTTCCAACCGCCTCGGACGGTTCGCGGGAAATTTAATTGCGAATACACAAACAAATTCGTCTCGCAAAGCCGCCACTGGTTTCAACGCCTGCGCGATTCTGTTTTGTGCCGCGCCGCTGGGAATTCTCGGCGCGGTGACGGACGGCCTTTCCGGCTATTTTTATTTTCTCGCCGTCAAAACCGTGATGGACGGGCTGGCGATGACCAGCTTCGTGAAAATGTTCGGCTGGTTTTCCGCGCTGTCGGCTTTTCCCGTTTTCATTTTTCTCGGCGCGATCACGTTTGCCGTCCAATTTTATGCGAAGCCGTTTTTCGATTCCCACAATCTGGTTGATTCCGTCAGCGCCGCCGCCGGATTTATCGCGCTTGCCGTCGCGCTCGTGATTTTTGAGACCCGCAAAGTCGAGCTGGCGAATTATCTGCCCGCGCTCGCCGTCGCGCCGCTGCTCGCGTGGCTGTTCAAGTAGTGGAACAGGCATCTTGCCTGTTCTGACAGGCTGGAAGCCTGTCCCACTATTGAATCAAGCCGCGTTTCCGCAACATCGCCTCCATCACCTTGTCCATTAAAAATTCTGCAAGCGGCTTCGTGATTTCGTCCAATGCGGCGACTGACGATTGCAATTTTTTCAAATCGCCCGCGCCAGCTTCAGAATTTTCAGCCGCCAAAATCTTTTCAACCTCGCGCGCAGCAATTTCAATTTTTTCGCGGTATTCCGATTCAATTTCATCCGCGCAATTTACAAGCGCGTTTTTGGTCGCCGCCAAAGTTTCATTCGCCTTCAATTTCGCCTCGATCCAGCGCCGCGCGGCCAAATCGTCAAAGGCGTGCTCGACCGATTCTTCGACCATTTTTTGAACGGCGGAATCGTCCACGTCCACCGCCGATTTCATTTCCACGATTTTTTCCTTGCCCGTTTTCACGTCGCGCGCGAGGACGTGCAAAATTCCATTCGCGTCAATTTCAAACTGCACGCCCACTCGCGGAACGCCGCGCGGCGCAGGTTTAAATTCAATCGTGAATTTGCCGAGACTCCAATTGTCCTTCGCACGCTCGCGCTCGCCCTGCAAAACGTGGATCAGCATTTCGCGCTGCGCGTCCATCGCCGTCGTGAACAATTCGCCGGCCTTGAGCGGAATCGTCGAGTTGCGCGGACTCAGAACATTCATCAATCCGCCGAAAGTTTCGATGCCGAGCGAAAGCGGCGTCACGTCCAGCAGCAAAACATTTTTGAAACCGCCGCTCAAAATTTCCGCCTGAATCGCTGCGCCGAGCGCGACCGCTTCGTCGGGATTTTGCGACGTGTTCAATTGCGGTCCGCTCGCTTTGTGAAAATCAGAACCAATCCGCAAACCGCCGCGCGTTTCCTCAAATTCCGCGCAGCCAAAAAGTTCGCCGACAAATTTTCTGACGAGCGGCATCCGCGTCTGGCCGCCGACAAGAATGATTTGATCCAAATCTTTCGCCTCAAGTTTTGCGTCAGCCAGCGCGCGAAGGCAATGCGTTCGCGTTCGTGCAATAATGTCGCGCGTGAGATTTTCCAGCTCGGCGCGCGTGAGCCTGTAGTTGAACGAAAAATCCGGCGTGAGAAATGGCAGCGCGATTTCCACTTCCGTTTCTGCGGACAATTTTATTTTAGCCTGCTCCGCAGCTTCTCGAACGCGAGATAAAATCGTTAATTTATCGTAGGAGACGACGTCAGGAGTCTCTAAATTCTTTTTTGAAATGAGACTCGTTACCTCGTCTCCTACTTTGTCAATTAAGAATTCTACGACTCGCCTATCAAGATCATCGCCGCCGAGTCGCGTATTTCCGTTCGTGGCGAGCACCTGAAAAACGCCTTCGTTCAATTCCAGAATCGAAAGGTCGAACGTGCCGCCGCCCAGATCATAAACCGCGATTTTCGATTTCTCCTTGAGTTTGTCCAAACCGTAAGCGAGCGCGGCGGCGGTCGGCTCGTTGACAATTCTTTCCACGGTGAAACCGGCGAGTTCGCCCGCGCGTTTTGTGGCATTGCGCTGCGCGTCGTTGAAATAAGCGGGAACCGTGATTACCGCGCGCGAAATTTCTTCGCCAAAATAATTTTCCGTGTCGCGCTTCAATTTTTTCAAAACTTCGGCGGAAATTTCTTCGGGCGAATAATTTCTGCCGTGAATCGGAATTGTCACCGCGCCGGAATTTTCAGCATTGACTGGAAACGTGATTTGTTTTTCGTCTTCGGCAATTTCCGCGCCGCGCCTGCCGATGAATCGTTTGACGGAATAAATCGTTTCCGCCGGCTTCAAAACGCGCGCGCGATTCGCCTCGTGGCCGACAATCGGTTCTGAATTTGTCGCCGGAAAATGCACGACGGATGGCGTGAGCCGATTTCCGTTGGCGTCCGCGATGACGAAGGGAATCCTCGAATCCACCGTGGCGACGAGTGAATTCGTGGTGCCCAAATCTATGCCGACAATTTTGCCCATGTGCGAATTTCATTTTAACCACCAAATCACCAAGACACCAAGTTTTGCTTTTTCTTTGTGCCTTCCTATCTTCCTGAACAAATAGTTTGTCTGAATCCATGTTTTGTAGTCATGTGTAGGCCATGATGACCTTACAAAAAACCTTTGTTGCAGCCATGCTGGTTGCCGCAGTGAGTTTGGGCATTTACGAAGTCCATCAAGCCTCTATGTTGCGCCATGAAGTTCAAACGCTTCAGCGGGAGCGGGCCTCGCTTTCCGAAAAAATCCGGAAATTGCAACTCGAACGCAGTAACGCCGTCAAATCAGAGGGGAATGGCGTTGGCATTCTTGCTGATAAAAATTTCAGAATGGTTTTGCACGCGCTGGAACAAAGAACCGGTGTTGAAACTTTGGGTGAACCGGAAGTGACCACCATCAGCGGGCGGAGAATTCAAATTCAAGGGCAATTTGTAAATGTTGTTTTTCCCGTATTCACAAACCCGCCGCCTTTCAGCACTCAACGCCGGGCTGAATGATTTTATCCGTCGGTTTCCAGCGTGAAACATTTTCTTTGTGTTCTTTGCGTTCTTTTGCGGCTAATTTGTTTTTATGAATTGCATCGTCACCGCCGGGCCGACGTTTGAGCCGCTGGACGACGTGCGCCGGCTCACGAATTTTTCCACGGGCCAGCTCGGCACGGAGCTGGCCAATTTTCTCGCGGCGCGCGGGCACAAGGTCATTTTGTTCATCGGCGAGACGGCGACGCATCGCGGCGAGCGGCTGGCGCAGCGCGTGGAGAATTTTTCCACAACGGCGGATTTGCGCGCGAAATTAAAATCGTTTTCGGGCAAAAAGGTGGACGCGATTTTTCACGCGGCGGCGGTGAGCGATTACGCGTTCGGAAAAATTTTCGCGCCGGACGAATCCGGCAGGATGGCGGAGTTGAAGGCCGGGAAAAAGATTTTCACGCAACGCGGAAAATTGCTCGTCGAGCTTGTGCCGACGCCGAAAATCCTCGCGGAACTGCGCGGCTGGTTTCCAAAGACAAAGATTGTCGGCTGGAAATTCGAGGCCGAGGGCAAACGGGCGGACGCCATTGCCGCCGCGCGAAAGCAGATCGCCAGTTGCCGGACGGATTTGTGCGTCGTCAACGGCCCGACTTACGGCGAGGGTTTCGGCCTGATCTCGCACGACAGCAAGGAGGCGCATCTGGCAAGCCCGCCGGTGTTGTTCGACGTGCTGGAAAAGATGACCGGCAAATCGTAGGAGATGACGTAAGGAATCTCTAACTTTTTGAAACGAGCCTCATTTCTTGGCTCCCACAATCTGCAATTTTTCTGTTGACATACATTCCAGTGCAATGTATAAAGCTGTCATGCTTACGAAAGACTTGGTCGCCGCATCCTCGAAACCGCTGCTGCTGTCCATTCTCGCGGGCGGCGAAAGCTACGGCTACGAGATCATCCAGAAAGTCCGCGAGTTGAGCGGCGGCCAGATCGAGTGGAGCGACGGGATGCTCTATCCCGTTTTGCACCGGCTGGAGCGCGACGGCCTGATCGAGTCCGAATGGAAGGAAGCCGACACCGGGCGCGAGCGGAAATACTATTTCATCAGTTCCGACGGACGCAAAGCACTCAAAACCGAGCGCCGGCAATGGCTGGCCGTTCACAACACGTTGAGCAAATTATGGAAAATCAAACCCGTTTCGATCTGAACGCCGCCGTTGAAAACTGGCGGAACGAACTCGCCGCACAACCCAATCTCGCGTCCGACGACCGGCGCGAACTGGAAACGCACCTACGCGACGCCATCGCCGGATTCCAGCAACGCGGCTTGAACGACGAGGAATCTTTCTGGCTCGCGCGCAAACGCGTCGGCCAACCGCAACCGCTCGGTGAAGAATTTGAAAAAGCCAATCCAGCTAAAGTCTGGCGTGAGCGGGTGTTTTGGATGGTGACAGCAATTTTGGCAGCCTTCCTTTTGACTGCAACATCTACGTCACTGGCTGTTGTTTTTGTATCTTGCTTTCCTTCCGTTGAGAAAATAACTAACGAAACAACATTAAACATACTATTCTGGATTCTTCAAATTATAGGAATTTTGCGACTTATCTTAAACGGAGGAATGAACCGTCAATTTTCTATGCTTGCATCGTTGCTTCAAAATCGTTTGCGACTCGGAATCACTGCAATTTGTATTGTTCTAACAGTAGAAATATTTTGTGCGGCTATTTTGTTTTGGGCATACGTTGCGCATGACGGTCCTTATTCACCAATGGGACCTTTTTGGTTTATTGGAAACCATGTATCAAACTCCTTGATTCGAGATTTATCGCTCGTTTCAATCCTCATTTGGCTTGCCCCAACGCAAAATCGAAAGACTCCAAAACGCGCTTGAGTCCGGCGCGCGGGCGGCTCGCCCGCGGGAACTCGCCGAACTTGCGGACGAGCCGTCCGCGCTCCTTTGCCGTTGAAGCCATCGCAACTGGTTTGTATCGTGCGGCGATGTCGCCGCCGGAAAATAAAATTTCTCCGCTGAAAAATCCCGTCACCTCGCTTTGGGGCGTTGGCGCGGAACGCGCGGCGCAACTCGCGCGGCTGGAAATTTTCACGATCGAAGATTTGCTGCTGCACCGACCCAAGCGTTACGAAGATCGCCGCCATTTCCGAAAAATTTCCGAACTCACCAAAGACGAAGCGTTCACCGCGCGCGGAAAAATCGTCGCGCTCGGCCTCAAGCGTTTTCGCGGCGGCAATAAATCCGTTTTTGAAATCATCCTCGACGACGGCTCGGCGCGATTGCATTGCCGCTGGTGGAACCTGCCGTTCATGGAAAATTATTTCGCGATGAGCGACGAGGTTTTCGTTTTCGGAAAATTGAAGGAAGTCAAACCGCGCACGATGGATCATCCTGAAACCGAGGTCATCGAACCCGGCGAGGAAAGTTTCATCCACATCAACCGTATTGCGCCGGTTTATCCGCTCACGGAAGGTCTGCCGCAACGCTGGCTGCGCGGGCTGGTCTGGCGGACGCTGGAAAAATTTGAGGGGCAGATTGATGACCCTGCTTTAGTGGCGCAGGCTTCCAGCCTGCGATCTGCTTTGCAAACGCCCAGGCAGGCTGGAAGCCTGCCCCACTTTCCGTCTCGCGCGAATGCGGTTCACATGACGCATTTCCCGGAAGAATTGACGGACGTGGAAATCGCGCGGCGAAGATTGGCGTTGGATGAATTTGTCGCGCTGCAATTGCAAATCCGGTCGCGCCGAAAAAAGTTTGAATCGAATGTGAAGGCGTTGCCGTGCGGCGGCGACAATCGTTTGATGAAACCGTTTCTCGCAAAACTTGGTTTCAAATTGACCGAATCGCAAGCGAAAGTCCTGCGAGAAATCCGTCACGACATGGGCGGCAAACATCCAATGCGGCGGCTTTTGCAAGGCGATGTTGGTTCTGGCAAAACCGCCGTCGCCGCGTGTTCAGCGTTGATGGCGATTGAAAGCGGATTCAACGTCGCGCTGATGGCGCCGACGGAAATTCTGGCGGAGCAGCATTTTCGGAATTTTCAAAAATGGTTTGAACCGCTGGGAATTAAAGTTGAATTACAAACTGGCAGCCGGAAAATTGTCCAAAGTCCAAAGTCCAAAGTCCAAAGCTTATTCATCGGAACGCACGCTTTGATTGAATCCGGTTTTGCAATTGAAAACCTCGGCCTCGTCGTCATTGACGAGCAGCACAAATTTGGCGTGACGCAACGCGAGCAATTGGTTCGCAAGGGAAATTATCCGCATCTGCTGGTGATGACGGCCACGCCGATTCCGCGCACGCTCGGCCTGACGCTTTACGGCGATCTGGATGTTTCGGTGATTGACGAATTGCCGGGCGGGCGCGGTGCGATAAAAACTTTTGTGCGGATGGCGGACAAGCTACCGAAAGTTTTTGAATTCATCCGCGAAAAATTGTCCGCCGGACGGCAGGCGTATGTCATTTATCCGCGCGTAGAAGATTCGGGTGCGAAGGAATTAAAGGCGGTCACGATGGAATTTGAAAATCTGAAAAAATTGATCGCGCCGTTCCGCGTCGGATTGCTGCACGGACGTTTGAAATCGGCGGAAAAGGAAAGCGTCATGTCGGCATTTCGCGCAAACAAAATCCAAGTTTTACTTTCAACTTCGCTGATCGAAGTCGGCGTGGACGTGCCGAACGCGACAATCATGCTGGTTGAAAATTCAGAAATGTTCGGTTTGGCACAGTTACATCAATTGCGCGGGCGCATCGGGCGCGGCGCGCATGAGAGTTTCTGCATTTTGATTTCGGACGCAAAAAATCTTGAGGCGCGCGAGCGTTTGAAAATCCTTGAGGAGACGAATGACGGTTTCAAAATCGCCGAGGCGGATCTGAAATTGCGCGGGCCGGGCGAATTGCTCGGCCAGCAGCAGAGCGGTTTGCCGAAATTCCGTTTTGGCAATCTGTTTGAGGATTTGGATTTGATCCGGCAGGCGCGGGAACTGGCGGCAAAAATTTTAACCACGGATGGACACGGATAAACACGGATTAAAAAACAAGGAAAACTTGCGCTTGGAATTATTGCGAAAGGGATTAGATTAGCGCCATGAAAGCCAATTTTTTCCTTGCAGCCGCCGCCGCGATTTTTCTCGCCGGTTGCGGCGACGACAATTCCAAAAAGACGGCGCAGGCCACCAACGCGCCGGTGAAATATGACACGGGCAATCCGCTGACGGCACCGGTGGATTATCTGGGCGCGGTTGGCCAGGCGCAAAGATTCGCGGAAAAGCAGATTAACCTGGCGTATGTCAATGAAGCCATCCAGCAGTTCAACGCGGCGGAAGGGCATTATCCCAAAGATTTGCAGGAAATGATCCCGAATTATCTCGGCAAAATGCCGCAAGCGCCGCCCGGCTACAAAATCGTCTATGACGCCGGCAGCGGAACGATCAAGGTGGTCAAGCAATAGGATGATTTTGCGTTGCCGGTGAAATTGAGTTGCAGCGTTTAATTGGAAGCGGGTTTCAATGACCGGAGGTTCAGGCTGAAGATTGCCGCTTTTTCCGGCGGCGCGGAACCAAAGACAAACGGCAATGGTCCGAAAGCCGACGCATAAAAACCGGAGCCGGCGGCCACGTTCATTGTTGTGAGGATGCAAGGGCTGGGCGCAACAAGAACCTCCCGTTTGATCACAAATTCCGGCTTGGGTGGACGAGGATTTGTGTTGTTCCACGGCAAAACCAGATAGTCGCCGTTTTTCAACGGAGAACGCTCCAAGTCCACCAGCGATCCGCCGCCTGCTTCCATGTAGTATTGGAATCCCCAGTGTCCTTCAAACCATAATTTTTCCCCGCCGGTTTCATACTTGGCGCAGACCTGCCGGGCGCATTGCCGGACGGCGACGGCCTGCTGGAAATCCACCCACGCCGCGAGCAGGGCAAGCAGGCCGCCCAATCCAAGACAGAAGACCACGTTGACCGGCCGCATTTTCCAGCCTGCCAGGATATTTTGTTCCAGACGCCGGGCGAGTAAAATTCCCACGGCGGGCGCCATGGGCAAAATCGAGCGTCCGTTGACCGTCCAGTTGAAAAACGCAACGAACAGAAAAGTTCCCAAGACCCACAATGCCAGCAGCCACGAACGCGCGTCGCGCCGCATCGGCATTTCACTGGCCGCCAATGCCAGCACGCAGATTCCGCCAACGGCCCAAAAGACGATTTGAATTTCCAGAAGGCGGAGATTCGGATGTTCCAAAAAAAAATAGTTTTTTTGGATGGCTCCTTCGGCCAGGACTGAAACAGCAATCAAAACCCCGCCGGCGACCAGCATCAGCAATGTTCGTTTCCGCCACAACAATGGCGCGAAAAAAAACGCCGTTGCCAGGCAGCCACCGGCAAATGTCAGGGCGGTCAAAACATTGGTCGCCTCGGAAAACCCAAATTTATCCCTGATGGTTTTTGTGTAGCTTCCCGCATCGGACAACAAACCGTGGCCGTAAAGAATTTTTGTGTCCGCCTGATATATCGCCAAAACCGCCAGCGGAATCAACATTACAGCCGCCCACCAGCCCAATCGGCGTTTGCTGACGACGCCGCAGGCCAGCAGAAGCGGAACCAGGCAGACGCCGAAATATTTTGTCAGCGCCGCCAGCGCGATCAAAATCCCGCAAAAAACCAGCCGCCCAAAATCATCCCGCTCCAATCCTTCCAGCCAGAACACAACGGCCCAAACCCAAAAAGCCAGCATCATCACGTCGCACATGATTGTCGTGCTGGAAATCAGGAAGACCGGCGAGAACAAAGTGACGAGAGCCGCCAGGATCGGCCGGTTGCAAAAATGCCGGGCGAGCCGGTGCGTTCCCAAAATCACCGCCAGCGCCGGAAACAGGCAGGCAAAATGCAGCGACACTTCGCTCCAGCCGGAAATTGCCGCCGCCAGCGCCAGATAATAACACGCCAGCGGCGGATTTTGAGTCACCTGCCACATCGGCATCGCCGTGTCATACCAATTGACCGCAAACCCGTAGGGATCGCCCGGATGCGCGTGAATCTGGCGCGCGATCCAGATGAAAAGCGGATCGTCAATGTTGAACGGCTTGGCCAGAAATGGAACGAGCGCGGCAAGCGTGACAAATGTCAGCGTCCAATTCGGATGCAGCGCAATCCAGCGTCTGATTTTGTCCGGCATTCACGCTTTTGTAGCGAAGTCCAGACGCGGTGCAAACATTTTTCGCTCGCAAAAATTTTTGGCGCGATGAAACTTCCGCGATGCTTGAGCAAATCGTCATCCTCGATTTCGGGTCGCAATACACGCAGGTCATCGCGCGGCGCGTGCGCGAGTGCAGCGTGTATTCGCAAATCCTGCCCTTCAACGCGTCCGCCGTGAAAATCGCCGCGCTCAAGCCACGCGGAATCATCTTGTCCGGCGGCCCGTCGAGCGTTTATGCGAAAAATGCGCCGCTGCCGGACAAAAATATTTTCGCGCTCGGCGTGCCAATCCTCGGAATTTGTTTTGGCGTGCAATTGTTCGCGCAATTTCTCGGCGGCAAGGTCGAGAAAGGTTTGAAGCGCGAATACGGCAAAGGCACGCTTTGCGTGACGGACAATTCCTGCGCGCTGTTCGCCAACCTGCCGGAATCGTCGCAGGTCTGGAATTCGCACGGCGACAAGCTCGTGAAACTGCCCGACGGTTTCAAACCCGTCGCCGTCACGGAAAATTCCGAATACGCGGCGATTGAGAACCGCGCGCGGAAATTTTTCGGGCTGCAATTCCATCCCGAAGTCGCGCACACGCCGCGCGGACGGGAAATCATTTCCAATTTCGTCCACAGGATTTGCGGCTGCGGCAAAAGCTGGACAATGCGAAATTACATCGAGCAGGCCGTGGCCGAAATCCGCGCGCAAGTCGGCAAGGAAAAAGTGATTCTCGGCTTGAGCGGCGGCGTGGATTCGAGCGTCGCGGCGGCGCTGTTGCACAAAGCGATAGGCGACCAATTGACCTGTATTTTCGTCAACAACGGATTGCTCCGCGCGCGCGAGGCGGAAGTCGTGCAGGAAGTTTTCGGGCGCAATTTCAAACTCAAGCTGCAATACGAGAATGCGTCGAAATTGTTTTTGCAGCGGCTCAAAAAAGTGACCGATCCCGAACGTAAACGGAAAATTATTGGAAGAACTTTCATCGAGGTTTTTGAAAAAGCAGTGGGACGGGCTTCCAGCCCGTCAAGGAAAACACAGGCTGGAAGCCTGTGCCACTACAAATTTCTCGCGCAGGGAACTTTGTATCCCGACGTGATAGAGTCCGTGCCGATTGCCGGAAATCCCGCCGCGCTCATCAAGAGCCACCATAACGTCGGCGGCTTGCCCAAGAAAATGAAATTTCAACTCGTCGAGCCGCTGAAATGTCTGTTCAAGGATGAAGTGCGCGAGCTTGGACTCGAACTCGGCTTGCCCAAGGAAATCGTCTGGCGGCAGCCTTTTCCCGGTCCCGGTCTCGCCGTGCGCGTTCTTGGCGAAGTCACGCCGTCGCGTTGTGAAATTTTGCGGAATGCGGATGCAATCGTCGTCGAGGAAATGAAATCGTCCGGTTTGTATTACAAAATCTGGCAGAGCTTCGCGGTGCTGCTGCCCGTGCGCAGCGTCGGCGTGATGGGCGACGAACGGACTTACGATTACACAATCGCGATCCGCGCCGTGGAATCGCAGGACGGCATGACGGCGGACTGGGTGAAACTGCCTTACGACCTTTTGGAAAAACTTGCAAGCCGCATCATCAACGAAGTGAAGGGCGTGAACCGCTGCGTCTTCGACATCACGAGCAAACCGCCGGGGACGATTGAGTGGGAATAACATCGAATATGAACATGATTTTATTCATCAACTGTAAATCGTTTATTGAAATCTTGCGGCTTGGATTTGTTTTTATCCTGATGTTTTTAGGAACGCGAAGCGCACCGGCAGATGATTTTACAAATCTATTAGTAAATGCGAACGGTGCTTATAAAGAGCGGAATTACGAACTGTCCCTCGAATATTATAACAAGGCAATTGAAATCGAAACCAACGACCCTTTTGCCTATTTGGGAAGAGGTTCCGCATACGAACACGTCAAACAGTTTGACAGAGCCGAAAACGACTTCAATCAGGCAATTCGGATTGGACTCCCGGAAAAGGAAATGCAACAAGCACACAAGGAACTTGATTTGTTCGAGCAGAACAAACCTTATCATGCGGATAAATGAGCAAATCTGGATTCACAGATCGAAATTGACGAAGTAAATGTGGTTAATTCAACAGAATGAGCTTTAATTTTTTGCTGGTTTGAAACGTGGCGCGGGTTTAGTGTCGGTTCACAGCAAACATTCAACCCAATCCGGCTTATGGACATTGTTTTTGATTGCCCCAAGTGCGAGCAGGAACTCGCGGTGGACAGCGCGGGCGCAGGCTCGGAAATCGAGTGCCCGTCGTGCGGCGAGACCATCACCATTCCGCAGGAATCCACGAAGACACCCGCTCCTGAAAATGCCCCGCCACCCGGACTCGCCGGCCAAAGCGGCAGCGCCATGGCGTCGTCCGCCGCCGCCAAGGTGGAAATGCACCTCAAGGTGCCGTTGAGCGACAAGCCGGGAAAATCACTGATTGAAAAACCAAAGCCGCCGCTGGAGGTTGTGGTCAAGGGCGCGGGCAAGCAGATTCGCGTCCACACGATCCGCCACGCGAGCTGCGTCGAGTCCGGCCACGACAAGTTTGACGAAAGGGTTTCGGAGTTTTTGAGCAAGGTCGGCGAGGCCAATGTCATCGGCATCCACACGATCAGCTACACGCATTTTGACGTCGGCACGCAGAAGATTTTGAACGATTACGGCGTGCTGATGATTTATCGCGGGTAATTCCATTTGCACCTGTCTTGACTTGATGATTCCACCTCGTTACTGTCGCCGTATGAATCGTCGGTTTATTTTTCTGTTCATCGTCACGGCGTTCGTGGCGTTGGTTCCGTTCCGCTCGCCCGCGCCGTTGATTTACGCGCCGGGCGAAGGCTGGTATTACGAGCCTTACGGCGAGAAGGCCGACTGGCAGCGCAGCCGCGCCAAGGATCAACTGGACGTGGCGGAGCAGGCGTTCGCCAACCATGACTACGGCGTCACGCTTCACGCGGCGCATCGCGTCGTGCGGCTGTGGCCGTTGTCCGATTACGCGCCGCGCGCGGAATATCTCATCGGCCGCTGCCTCGAAACGGAACGCAAGGACGAGGCTGCGTTCAACGCGTATCAAACCATCCTCCAAAAATATCCCAAGAGCGGCGAATACGAGGACGTGCTGTGGCGGCAATACGGGATCGCCAATAATTTTCTCGGCGGCGAGTGGTTCAAGCTGTGGAATCATGTTCCGTTTTTCCCCTCGATGGACCGCACGGCGGAAATGTTCGGCAAAATCGTCAAGAGCGGGCCTTACAGCGACGTGGCGCCGCACGCGCAGTTGCGCATCGGCGCGGCGCGCGAAAAGCAGAAGAATTTTTCCGACGCGGTGAAGGCTTATGAAACCGCCGCCGACCGCTACCATGACCGGCCGGACATTGCCTCCGACGCGCTTTTCCGCGAAGGCATTTCGTATCAAAAAGAGGCCGGAACCGCCGAATATGACCAGGGCACGGCGGCGCAGGCCATCGCGGCTTACACGGATTTCATCACGATTTATCCCGACGACAAGCGCGTGCCGGAGGCGCAAAAAGCCATCGTCGCGCTCAAAGTCGAGCAAGTGCGCGGCAATTTTAAGATCGCGCAATTTTACGAAAAGAGCAAACAATGGACGGGCGCGGTGGTCTATTACAATGAAGTGTTGCAGCTCAACCCAAATTCACCCTACGCCGCGCCGGCACGCCAGCGAATCGAGGCCCTTAAACCGCGCGTGCAGAAGACGCTGCCCGCCAGTTGAAATGCGCCCGCTGAATTTTTTTGCAGTCTGCGCGGCGGCGGCATTGCTCGCCGGTTGCGCCGGTTATCATCTTGGCCCGGTCAACGGCGAGGTCGCCGGTGAAAAATCCGTCGAGATTCTTCCGTTCAACAACCAGACGCTCGAGCCGCGCCTCGGCGACGCAGTCACGCAGGCATTGCGCGAGCGGATGCAGGCCGACGGCACATACCATCTCGCCACGCGCGCGCCCGGGGACATTGTCATCACCGGCGTCATTACGCATTACGATCGCACAGGCGTGAGTTTTTCGGGCAACGACGTCACGACGGCGGAGGATTATCGCGTCGCCGTCGTCGCGCACGTCGTCGCGCGCGAACGCAGCACGGGAAAAGTGTTGCTCGACAAGGACGTGAGCGGTTACACGCTCGTGCAGGTAGGATCGGATCTTGCGAGCGCGGAACGCCAGTCTCTGCCGTTGCTGGGCGAGGATTTGGCGCGCAACATTGCGGAACTGATCACCGAGGGCGCGTGGTAAAATTTGTTGAATTCTTGAAACCAATTTTTATCCTGTGCCGTCTTTCAAATCGAAACCTCAAACCATCAACCAAAATCAAGATGAAAAACATCCTTAAAATCAGCCTGTTTGCAGCGGCCATCATTGCCGCGCCCGCGTTGTCACGCGGACAAGACACCAGCACCAACGCTCCGGCAGTTGCGCCCGGCCAAACCACGCCCGCTCCGGCCAAGCCAAAGAAGCAAGGCCTCGTCTTTCGCGGCACGGTTAGCACGATTGACACGAACGCCATGACGCTCACCGTCGAGACGCGCACATTTGACATCACGTCCGACACCAAAATCACGAAGGACGGCCAGCCCGCCACGCTGGGCGACGGTGCCGTTGGCGAACCCGTTTCCGGCGCCTACAAAAAGGGCGACGATGGCAAATTGAACGCGACGAGCATCCGTTTCGGCGCGAAGAAAAAGAAGGAAACTCCCGCGCCTGCGAACTGATCGTTCAGGATTTTTGCGCGAATCAAAAAGGCGGACGGCAATGTCCGCCTTTTTTATTGCCGTTTCCACCAGCTCGTCATGCCCTTGGGCTTGGGTGACTGCGGAGATTGAGATTGGTGCCGCAGCAGGAAACTGCGCGCCGCCTCGAGCGCCATGATGAACTCGTCGTAGCTCAAGAAACGTTCCGCCGGGTTTTTCGCCATCGCCTTCACCAGCGCGTCGCTCGTCGGCTGCGTGATTTCCGGCACGACAAGATTCGGCGGCGTCAATGGCGTGTTGACCTGCGCGACGATGACTTCCTCGGGCGTGGCCGCGTCGAACGGCACATTGCCGGTGAGCGCATGGTAAATCGTCGCGCCGAGGCTATACATATCGGACAAAAATGTTTCCGGTTCGCGCTTGATTTTTTCCGGCGCGACGTAATACGGCGTTCCCCAGATCATGTCGCTGGCTTCCTGCTCCGCGTCGGCCTTGCGCGCGAGGCCGAAGTCAACCAGCTTCGGCTCATGGTCGGCGTTGAACAAAATGTTTCCCGGCTTGATGTCGCGGTGGAGCAGGTCGTATTTGAGCGCCATGTCCAGCGCGGAGGCGATTTTGATTCCGATGTCGAGAACGTCGAGTTCGGGAATCAAACGGAGTTTTTCGATGCGCGCGTCGAGGCTGCCGTGGTCGGCAAGTTCCATGACGAGATAGCGCTGGCCTTCCCATTCGTCGAACGTGTAGATGTGGATGATGTTCGTGTGGTTGAGCCGGGCGCAGGCGCGCGCCTCGCGGAAAAAACTTTCGAGCGCCGCTGCGTCTTCGAGCAGTTCGGCCTTCATCAACTTCACCGCCACCATCCGTTCCAGCGTCGTGTCCCAGGAGCGATAGACATTGCCCATGCCGCCGGAGCCAATCATGCCGCGCAGCTCAAACTGTCGCAGTTGCATCGGCATCATGACCGGCTGGCCGCATTTCTTGCACGGGACGGTGCTCAACGGCGGCATATTCCCGGGAATAAACGCCGTGTTGTCGCACCAGCCGCATTTGACCATCCGCAATTGTTCGCTCATGCTTTGTGAATTCAATTTAACACCGCGCGCAAATCCGACAACGCATTTTTTCTCACGCTAATCCGGTAGGGCGGGCAGTCTCTGCCCGCCGCGAACGTGGTGAATTGTCCAACGACGGCGCGCACGGAGTGACGTGCCCTACCAAATCCATTTGACAATCGCCCGGAAATAGTGTTTCTTCTCCGCTCGGTTTAGGAACAAGTAAATGAAAACCACGTTTGCACCAATGTTGAAGCACGCGCAATCCAATGGATTTATGTCCATTTGGACGCGCGTCTGCCGTCACGCAGGCATCGTGGGAACGAAATTTTAATTAACCAAGCATTTTTCAAAACCCCGCGATTGCCAGTCAATCGCGGGGTTTTTGCTTTTTACACGACACAAAACGAAAGGAAAAACATGAACAAATACAAAACACAGGTGCCGACGAGGTTCGCCCCTGAAACACGCTTCGAACTGCGGCCTGCGCCGACAGTGCCGTTCCGCGCCGTCCAGGAAAACGAATTTGAGCGGCTCAAAAATAAACTGCTCGCGCAACAATTGCTCGACGCCGCGCCGGAGTTGAACGCTCCGTTGCGGCGCGCGGCCAACGACGCGGCGGCGCTCGCATGGGCGACCGTTTTCCCGCTGCTCGTGTTCCCGGTGCTGTTCGAGGAAAAAACCGATGCCGCCGTCCTGCGCGCCGGGCGGCAGGCGCGCATCTACGCCAACAGCCAGCTCATCGCCGCATGAAAACGAGCCGAATAAAAATGTGACGGGTGGCAGGTGGCAAGTGACGCCGCTCATGTCACCCGTCACCTGCCACCCGTTGCAAATTTTGTTGCGGGGAAATAATCTTCGGAACGCGGACAGTTCCTCGCGGTGGAGTTTCAAGCGTCCGCTTGATGCGACACTGTCCGCGTTTCCACGGTGTAAGAAAATAGCCAGACCAACCGTCGCAAGTTGAACGACGGACGCCGCCGAAAACCGCCGGCTTTGTCAATCTGTTCTGGGGTGATTCAGCCAGTAAATCAGCGCTGCCAAGATCGCCGACACGATGAGCGCGGCGACGATGGACCATGCAAGGATGATTTTTTTTTTGCGCCTGGCCGCGCGCCCGCCCTGACCTGGCAGCAGATAAAAGCGCCTTTGCTCTTTGTTGTCCTTTGATTTGAAAAACATTCCGGGTTTTGCCTTCGCCGAAACTTTAGCAGGCGCGCTTCCGGTGTTCAAGCCGTGTTGTGAATGGAATCACCAGCCGTTTTGTGGCAACGCTCGCCGGATTTCAGGCGCGTTTGCGTGAAAATTCAACGCCACCGGCATTTTTCAACGCCGATGGCCGTGAAATTTTTTCCGTTGCGGAGGATTTTGAATCAGCGCCAATGGCTTTCAACCCAGACGCGCCGGTGACCGTGCATTTCCCATCCGCCGCGCACCCAAACTGCGCCCGGATGCGGACGCGGTCCCCAGTGGCCGCCAACCCAGACCCACCGGTTGCGCCATTCCCAATTGCCGCCAATCCAGATGAAAGCCGGATCGGGCGACGCCGGAATAACTTCGACTTGCGGCGGTGGCGGTGTGGGTTGATCCACGACAACTTCGGCATTCGGCGCGGCATTCGGCGGCGGAGGCGCGGGTTGCTGGACATAAACCGGACGGTCGCGATAAACGACCTGACGTTCCACGCAGCCGCCAAACAATGGCAGCGCAACGGCAATCAAGGCGCATTTCAAAATGGAATTTTTCATATTCACAACGTCAGACGGGTTTTGGATTCATTGGTTACATATCTCTTTGTTCGACAATTTAACCCTCATCGGTTTCGACGGATTTGCAGCCGATTTGTTCAAACGAAATTTTAATGCGCCCCGGCAGCGGCCTTTTTCACGGTTTTAATCCGCTTGAACAGGAAAACCAGCGGGACGCCGCCGAGCGCGAGCAGCCCGAACATATAAAAATTGTCCACGAACGCCCACAAGTGCGCCTGCTGGTCGAGCAGCGAATAGACCGCGCTGTAAGCCTGCTTCGTCGCCGTCACGGGATCGGTTTGATGTCCGAGCACGCTTTTTGCAGCGGCGAGTTGTTCCGCGAACGCCGGATCGGTCGCCGTCAAATGCCCGACCATCAGCGACTGGTGCGTCTGCGCGCCGCGCGCGAGCATCGTCGTCACGAACGCGATGCCGATACTGCCGCCGAGATTGCGCATGAGATTGTAAAGGCCGCTGGCATTTCCAATTTGCTGCTGGGCAAGCTGGCTCATCGTCACCGTCGTCAGCGGCACGAAAATAAAACTGATGGCCATGCCGTTGATGACGCTCGGCCAGATGATGCTCATGTTGCTCACTTGAAGATTGATGTCGCTCAAGATGAACGACGACCAGGCCAGCATGATGAAACCGAAAATCAGCATCCAGCGCATGCGGATTTTTCCAACCAGCCGCCCGACGCACCACGTCGTGAAAAACGCCGCGACGCCGCGCGGCGCCATCGCGTAGCCGCTTTGCAACGCGGGATAGCCCATCAATGTTTGCATCATCAGCGGCAGTTGCGCCGTCGTGCCGTAAAGGATCGCAGCGAGCGACGTCATCAAAATCAAGCCGACGGTGAAATTCCTGTTTTTGAAAACGCGCAAATCCACCAGCGGATGCTCGACGGAAAATTCCCACGCGATGAAGCCGACAAATGCCGCGATCGAAATCAGCGTGAACCAGCGAATCCAATCCGCGCCGAACCAGTCGGCTTCCTGCCCTTTGTCCAAAACAATTTGCATCGTCGCCAGCCAGACCGCCAGCAACCCGAATCCGATGAAATCAATGTCCGCCTTTTTGTCGCGCTTGATGTAAGGCGGGTCTTCGACGACCCATTTCGCCATCAGCGCCGCGAAAATTCCCACCGGCAGGTTGATGTAAAAAATCCAGCGCCAGGAATAACTGTCTGTGATCCAGCCGCCGATCACCGGCCCCAGAATCGGCGCCACGACCACGCCCTGCGCGAACGCCGCCATCGCCACGCCGCGTTTCTGCGGCGGAAAACTTTCCAGCATGATCGCCTGCGCGATGGGCACCATCGCGCCACCGCCGATGCCTTGAAAAATCCGTGCCATAATCAGCGTCGGCAGGCTCCACGCCATTCCGCACAACGCCGACGCAATCGTGAACATGACGATGCACGAAAGCAGGACGCGCCTGCGCCCGAAATAATTTCCCAGCCAGCCCGTCATCGGCAGCACAATGGCGTTCGCCACCAGGTAACTCGTCAGCACCCACGTCGCCTCCGACGGCGTCGCCGACAAACTGCCGGCGATGTGCGGCAGCGCGATGTTGGCGATGGACGTGTCCAGCACCTCCATGAAAACCGCCATCATCACGGTGATGGTGATGAGCCACGGATTGTGGCGCGGATGCCATTCCTGTTGAGGTGCGCCGTCGGGCATGGGAAAAATTATTTGCCGTTGCCGTCCGCCTTCCGGTTCAAAATGAACCGAAACACAACCGCCGCCGCGAACGCCAGAATGATCGCGACAATCGCCGTCACAAAATCCGGCACGCGGAACGAACCGGTTTGAACGCTCGGCGTCACGGAAAGTCCCGGCCCAATCACGTGGTCGGCGGGCAGCGGCTCGTCGAAAAGAATTTTCACCGGCACGCGCTGGACGACTTTCACAAAATTGCCCGTCGCGTTTTCCGGCGGCAGCAAACTGAACGCCGCGCCACTGCCGGCCTGCACGCTGTCCACGTGCGCGCGGAATTTTCTGCCGCCGAGCGCATCAATTTCCACGAGCGCGGGCTGGCCGGGCTTCATTTTCTTCAATTGCGATTCCTTGAAATTGGCGACGACCCAGACTTCCACCGGCACGATGGACATTATGGTTTGGCCGGTTTGCAAATAATCGCCGACCTCAACCTGTTTGCGCGTCACGCGCCCGTCGCCCGGCGCGAAAATTTTCGCGTAGGACAGATTCAGATTTGCGGAATCCACTTCCGTCTTTGATTGATTGAGTTGGGCTAAAACGGCGTCGGCTTCCGCCTTGGCGGCGGCGAGTTGCGCGTTGGCTTCGTCCACTTTGGATTCGTCGGCGTCGGCTTTTTGTTTGGCGGAATTGAAATCCGCCCCGGCCTGGTCCGTCGCGGCTTTTGCCTTGTCAAATTCCTGCGCCGAAATGGTTTCGTCCTTTCGCAATTCCTGCGCGCGCGCGAAATCCGCCTTTGCGCGCACGGCGGTTGCGGCGGCGGCGTCCGCGTCGGCTTTTGATTCTTTTGCCGTCGCTTCCGCCGTCTTCACTTTCACGCCCATTAAATTGTAACCGGCTACGGCGGCTTTGAAATTGGATTCTGCGGAATGCTGCGCCGCCTGCTTTTGCGAAAGCGTCGTGGCGTAATCCGACGGGTCAATTTCCACGAGCAAATCGTTCGAGTGAACCATCTGGTTGTCCAAAACATAAACCGCCGAAACTTGCCCTGAAATTCTCGGCGCGATGGAAACGATGTGTCCCGCGATGAACGCGTCGTCGGTGGATTCGTGCGTGAGGGTGTCCACGAGCAGCGCCAGTCCGAAATAGAGAAACAGCGCCAGCACGATCGCCGCCAGCCAGATGAACAGCGGTGAATTTAATTTTCGCCGCGTCTCGCCGTTGTTTTTTTTCTCCGGCGCGGGTTGCGGCGGGTTTGGTAGAGCCGGCTGATTTTGCGGCGGCTCGGGCTTTGGAGAATTTTCATTCATGGCTTTAATGTTGCAGCGAGTGTTCCTGCCAGCCGCCGCCGAGGGCTTGATAAAGAGCGATCAAATTGGACAAGCGGGCAAATTGCGTCGCAATCTGGTTTTGCTGCGCGCTGAAAAGGTCTTGCTGCGCCAGAAGCACGGTCAGGTAATTGTCCACGCCGTTGCGGTAGCGGACGTCGGACAGGTCGTAACGGCGTTGCTCGGCCTTGACCAGCGCGGTTTCGTCGGCCAGTTGTTCATCCAAAAATTTCTTCGCGGTCAGGGCGTCGGCCACTTCGCGGAACGCGGTCTGAATCGCTTTTTCGTAATTTGCGACTTCGATCAATTTGCTGATGTTGGCCACGTCGAGGTTCGCTTTGTTTCGTCCCGCTTCAAAAATCGGCAGCGTGATTTGCGGATTGAACAGCCACGCGCCGGAACCGCCGGCAAACAGTCCGGCGAGTTGCGCGCTGGACGTGCCGGCATTGGCGGTGATTGAAATCGTCGGAAAAAACGCGGCGCGCGCGGCGCCGATGTTCGCGTTGGCGGCTTTCAATTCATGTTCCGCTTCGAGAATGTCCGGGCGGCGGCGCAACAAATCGGATGGCAAGCCCGGCGGCAAATCGGTCAGCAAATGTTCCGTGTTCAGCGCTTGAGGTTTGGGCAAATCAGCAGGCAGCGTTTCGCCGACGAGCAGCGTCAGCGCGTGTTGCGCCTGGTCGCGTTGCTGCTCGAAATTGGCGGCGTTGGCTTTGGCGATTTCCACCTGCGCTTCGGCGGTGCGCAAATCCAATTCGGATGACGCGCCGGCGTCGTAACTGGCTTTGATCAAATTGTAGGAATTCTGGACGGCGGCGAGCGTTTGCCGCGTCATTTTCAATTGCTCGTTCAATTCGCGTTCCGTGAGATATTGATTGGCGACTTCGGCGACGAGCGCGATTTGCGCGCTGCGCCGGGCCTCGGCGGTCGCAAAATAATTTTCCAGCGCGGCGTTTTTCAGGCTGCGAATGCGTCCGAACAAATCCAATTCGTAGGAAGTCGTGCCGAGACTCAAACTGTATTCGCTGCTGGTCACGGGAATTCCCGTGCCGGACAAATCATGCGGCAACCGCTGGCGCAGTTCGCTGCCGGTCGCGTCAATTTCGGGCAGCAGCGCGGCGCGCTCGATTCGATATTGCGCGCGGGATTGTTCGACGTTCAAAACGGCGACGCGCAAATCGCGATTGTTGGTCAGCGCCAGCCCGATGAGTTGCTGCAAACGCGGGTCGCGGAAAAATTCGCGCCAGCCGATGTCGGCGACGGCGTTGGTCTGGGTCGCGCGAGTCTTGACGGCGGAATTTTTCGGCCACGTTTGCGCGACGGGCGCAGCGGGGCGTTTGTAATTTGGCGCGAGCGTGCAACCGGCCAGCGCAATGGCAAGAAACACAACGAATAAGGAAAATTTCTTCATGGCAATTTTATTTGGCGTCGGGATTTTTCGGGCCGGCCGCAATCGTTTGAGTTGCCGCATCAGGATGGCCGGCTTTGCCTTTGAAAATGTGGCGCACGACGACAAAAAACACGGGCACGAAGAAAATGCCGAGCACAACCGCCGCCGCCATGCCGCCGATGACGCCGGTGCCGATGGCGTTCTGGCTGGCGGAACCCGCGCCGTGAGTGACGGCCAGCGGCAGCACGCCGAGGATGAATGCAAACGAAGTCATTAAAATCGGGCGCAACCGGATGTGAACGGCTTCGAGCGTCGCGTCAAGCAAGCTCTTGCCCTGCTCCTGCAAGTTGATCGCAAATTGAACGATCAGAATTGCGTTTTTGGTCGCCAGCCCGATGGTCGTTATCAAGCCGACTTTGAAGAAAACGTCGTTCGGCATATCTCGCAAGGTCGCGGCGAGCAGCGCGCCCAAAACGCCGAGCGGCACGGCGAGAATGACGGCGACGGGAATGGACCAACTTTCATAAAGCGCCGCGAGACACAAAAAGACGACGAGCAGCGAAATCGTGTAAAGCGCGGGCGCCTGCGAACCGGCGAGCCGTTCCTCGTAAGATTGGCCGGTCCATTCGTAACCGATTCCGGCGGGCAATTTTTTCACCATGTTTTCCATCGCAAGCATCGCCTGGCCGGAACTTTTTCCGGGCGGGGAAGTGCCGATGATTTCCGCCGAGGGAAATCCGTTGTAGCGTTCCAATCGCGGCGAACCGTAAATCCAGTGCAACGTCGTGAACGCCGAAAGCGGAACCATCGTGCCGCTGTTGTTGCGGACGAAAACTTTTCCGACGTCTTCGGGCAGCATACGATACGGCGCGGCGAGCTGGACGATGACTTGCTGGACGCGGTTGCCGTCCACGAAATTGTCAACGTAGTCCGAGCCAAAATCCGTTTGCAATGCGCTGTTGATGTCGGCCAGCGAAACGCCGAGCGCGCTGGCTTTGTCCTGATCCACGTCAATTTTCATTTCCGCCGTGTCTTCCATTCCTTGAGGGCGCACGTTGGCGACATCGGGATTTTGCGCGGCCAATCCGAGCAATTGATTTCGGGCGTCCATGAGTTTGGCGTGGCCGAGGCCGCCCTGGTCTTCCAGTTCAAAATCAAAACCCGAAGCGGTTCCTAGTTCAGGAATCGGCGGCGGATTGAGCGGAAAAATAATCGCGTCTTTGATCGCCGATAATTCCGCAAACGCGCGCGCGATGATTGCATCCGCGTGATGCGCCGTGCCGTGGCGCTGGCTCCAGTCTTTCAAATGCACGAACGCGATGGCGGCGTTTTGTCCCTGGCCGCTGAAACTGAAACCGGCCACGTCAATCACGTCTTCCACTTCCGGCTGTTTCATAAAATAGGCTTCGATTTGCTTCAGCACATTCTGCGTGCGTTCCTGCGTTGCGCCGACAGGCAACTCAATGTCCGTGATAAAATAACCTTGATCTTCCGAAGGCAAAAATGACGACGGCAGCCGGATGTAAAGAAACGCCATCACGCCCACGATCACCGCGAACAGAATCAAATAGTAGGCGGCCTTGCCCAACATCCGCGCCACGACGTTTTGATATTTTTTTGAACTGGCCGCGTAACCGCGATTGAACCAGCCGAACAATCCCTTTTTCTGGTGATGATGGCCTTTGGGAATCGGCTTGAGCATCGTCGCGCACAGCGCCGGCGTGAAGGACATCGCCAGAAAAATCGAAAACAACATGGACGAAATCATCGCCAGCGAAAATTGCCGGTAAATCGCGCCGACCGAGCCGCCGAAAAATGCCATCGGCACGAACACCGCCGTCAAGACAAGCGCGATGCCGATGAGCGCGCCGGTGATCTGGCCCATGGATTTGCGCGTCGCTTCAAGCGGCGACAAACCTTCCTCGCTCATGATGCGCTCGACGTTTTCGACGACCACAATCGCGTCGTCCACGAGCAGGCCGATGGCCAGCACCATGCCGAACATCGTCAGCACGTTGATCGAAAATCCCGTCAGGCGCATGATCATGAAAGTTCCCATCAGTGCCACCGGCACGACAATCGTCGGAATAAACGTCGCGCGCAGGTTTTGCAGAAACAGATAAATCACCAGAAACACCAGCACGATGGCTTCGAGCAAAGTGAAAACGACTTGCTCGATGGAAATGCGGACGAACTCTGAACTGTCGTAGGGAAAATTGACCTTGACGCCCGCCGGAAAAAATTTTGAAAGCTGGTCCACTTTCGCGCGCACTGCGTCCGCCGTGGCCAGCGCGTTGGCCGTGGGCGTCAACTTGATTCCGACCGCCGCCGCCGGCACGCCGTTGACGCGCGCCTGGATCGTGTAATTTTGCCCGCCGAGCGCGATTTTGGCAACGTCGCGCAAATACACGCGCGAGCCATCGCGGTTCACGTGCAAAAGAATCGCGCCAAATTCTTCCGGCGTCCGCAACGTGGTTTGCCCTTGCAGCGTGACGTTCAATTGTTGTCCGTCCGTTGCCGGACGCGCGCCCAATTGTCCGGCGGCGATTTGCAAATTCTGCGCCTGGATCGCGTTGACCACGTCGTCCGAAGTCAGGCCGAAGCTGTTTAATTTATTCGGGTCAATCCAAATCCGCATCGCGTATTCCGTGCCGAACAAATCCGCCTCGCCCACGCCGCTGACGCGCCGGATCGGGTCGAGCACTTTGGAGGCGATGAAATTTCCCAGCGCGATTTCATTGATATCGCCTTCCTTGGCCGACAGCGTGAAAAACATCAAATAATTTCGCGTGGCTTTGGCGACAATCACGCCCTGTTGCTGCACCGCCGCCGGCAAATTGGGCATCGCCAGTTGCAATTTGTTTTGCACCTGCACCTGAGCGATGTCGGGATTCGTGCCCGGCTGAAAATAAAGTGTGATCGTCGCCTGCCCGGACGATTGGCTGACCGACGCCATGTAAAGCAGGCCGTCAATGCCGTTCAATTGCTGCTCAATCACCGCCGTCACCGTGTTTTGCAGCGTCTCGGCGGACGCGCCGGGATACGTCGCCGTGATGGCGACCGACGGCGGCGCGATGCTCGGATATTCCGCAACCGGCAGTTTGGTCAGCGACAACGCGCCCGCGACCAGAATCAAAATGGAAATGACCCAGGCAAAAATCGGGCGGTCAATGAAAAATCTCGGCATGACAAAAAATGGTTTAGTGGGTTTGAGCCGAACCGGAATTTCCCGAACCGTCCGCCGCCGCGTTCGTCGCGGATTCAAACGGCACGGGCTTGACGGCCATTCCCGACTGGACTTTTTGGAAGCCTTCCAAAATCACGCGCTCGCCCGTTTTCAATCCGTCGGTGATGATCCATTTGTCGCCCGCCGCCGAACTCACCGTCACCGGACGCACTTCCACTTTGTTGTCCGGCGTCACCACTGAAACAGTCGGTTTGCCGTCCGCGCCATAAACGACTCCGCGTTGCGGCACTTCGATGGCGTCGGCGTCCACGGCCTGTTCGAGCCGCGCACGCGCGAACATTCCCGGCAGCAATAAATCGTCGGGATTTGGAAATTCCGCGCGCAACGTGATCATGCCCGTCGTCGGGTCAACGGTGATGTCGGAGAAAAGCAATTTGCCCGGTTGCGGATACGTTGTGCCATCTTCGAGCAACAACGTCAATTTCGCCTCGCCCGGCGCGATGCTTTTTAATTTGCCAGACGCAAATTCCTGCCGCAGTTTCAATCCTTCCGTGCTTGATTGCGTGAAATCAAAATAAATCGGATCGAGTTGCTGGATGACCGCCAATTCCGTCGCGTCATTATTTTGTCCCACGAGCGCGCCTTCGGTCACAAGCGCTTTGCCGATGCGCCCGGAAATCGGCGCGGTCACGGTCGCGTAACCGAGATTCAGCGACGCCGTTTCCAGCGCGGCTTTGGCGACCAAAACATTTGCGTTGTCCTGCGCGGCGGCGGCGACGGCAGTGTCATAATCCTGTTTGCTGACCGCGTTGATTTTCACCAGCACTTTGTAACGGTCGGCCTGCGCCTGCGCTTGCTTCAAATTGGCTTCTGCGCTGGCCACCGACGCCTTCGCGCTGTCGTCAGCGGCCTGCAACGGCGCGGGATCAATTTGAAATAAAACATCGCCCGCCTTCACGTCCGAGCCTTCGCGATAAACCTGCTTGAGCAAAATACCCGCGACGCGCGCGCGCACTTCCGCCGTGCGCACCGGGTCAATTCGTCCGGGTAATTCCGTCGTGAGCGGCAGCGCTTCCGCTTGAATCGTCATCACGCCGACTTCCGGCGGTGGCGGCGCGGACGCCTGCGGTTTTTTTCCACAACCCGTCAACGCCAGCATTGCCAGCAAAGTCACGGCGCTTAAAATAAATGTCATTTGCCGGACACTTTTTTTTCGTTTAATCAAATTCGCGTTCATCGTTCCTTTTTTAATGTTTTCAAATTTTACGATTTCGTTTTTTCTTCGCACCCGCGCCGACCAGAAACAATTCCACCACGCGCTCGGCAGCCTTGCGGTTCGCGCGGAAATTCGGCATGAGCAAGTGCGCGGTGATGTAAAAATTTGTCTGGCCGTAAAAACCGTAGGCCAGTTCCCAACTGTCGAAACGCCCGTCCAGCTCGCCCGCCGCCTGCGCGCGCTTGATGAGCGCGTGGATAAATTCCAGGTTGCGTTTGCATTTGTCCAACTGGCACAAGCCCGGCGGCACTTCGCCCGGCGCGGCATACGCGGTGGAGAACGCGATGCGCGTCAGCTCGCGGTTTTTTTGAAAATAATCAAACAACGCGACGAGAATTTCACGCAACTGGCCGGGAAAATCTTTTGCGCGCGCGACGGCTTCCTGCACGACGCGCAATCGTCCGTCGTGCGCCTCGTTGACCAGCGCCTCGAACAATCCGGCCTTGTCGCGGAAATGATAATACAGCGCCGGCTTGGACACTTTCGCGTCGCCGACGATTTGCTGGACGGACGTGGCGGCGTAACCTGCATTGGCAAAATGCTTCAGCGCCGCGCGCAGAATGTGCCGCCGCGTCTCGGAATTGTTCGTGGCCTGGACCATAAAAACTTACCGAACGGTAGGTAACAAACGGCAGGTTGTCAAATATATTTTGCGGGCGGGAAAGGCAGCCTGAATTATACGGCGCGAATTGCCGTTGGCCCCGGCGACTTGGTGGACGGCGCGGTCATGTATTGCCATGGCCTGTCCGACCCGCAACGCGAAGAACTGGTGGCCGACCACTGGAACTGGCGGCGCTTTGTCGGCTTGAGCTGGCACATTGTCCCGTTGGGACAAACCACGCGGAAACTTGCGCGCGATGAAACCGAAGGCCGAAGCCATCGTGCCGGCATAGAAGCAAGTGGTGGAGATTTGATTCTGCGAAAAAAAATTTATTGAGCGAGCAAACTGCGGACGGAAATATCCTCGTCAATGTCTTCCCAATGAAATCCCACGCCGCCGCCGATGAGCCGCCAGTTCTTGCGCTGCTTGGCCGTCGCGCCGCGCAGACGCGGAAACCATTCGAGCGGTGCGGACACCTGCCGTCCGTCGGCCAGCGCCACGACGAGTGAATCTTCGGTGAACTTCACGCCCACCGCATCCGCGACCGGTTTAGCGATTATGGTATTCATTCCAAGCCAGTATAAACTGTTCGCGATATTCTTCAACCATTTCGCGCAACGCCGTCAGCTCATGGCTGAGGAACGCGCGCGACTCGGCCAGTTCCACCACCGGTTCCCTTGTAATCAAGATGCAATGATTCAATACCTTTCCGAATTGTTTCGGCAAGTTCAACTGCACGTTTATGTCCTTGACCAATAACAAGCGCGGCAACCTCATCCCCAACACCGCGATAGGCTGTGCCAAAAAGACCAAGGCAATCCCGCACGACTTCGAGATAAGCCTTCATAACAACATCACCGGCACTTTGACCAAATTTTGTGTTGATGGGCTTGAAATGATCCATGTCAGCATAAAGCACTGAAACAGAAATATCGGAAGCGCGTTGAAGAGCGTCTTCAAAATATCGAATATCATCCATAATTAAATAACCGCTTCGTTGTCATTCCCTGAAATTCACAAACTGCACGGCCACGGGAAATTCCTTCGCACGCACGGCGGCGATGACGGTCTGCAATTCGTCGCGGCTCTTGCTGTTCACGCGCACTTCGTCGCCCTGAATCTGCGTCGTCACCTTGAACTTGCCGTCGCGGATGAAACCGGTGATTTCTTTGGCAACGGACGATTCAATTCCTTGCTTGATCTTGATGCTCTGCCGCGCGTGGCCGAGCGGCGAAATGTCCGGGTCGCATTGCTCCACGCTTTTCATGCTGATGCCGCGCTTGGCGAGCTTGCCGATGACGATCTCGTTGAGCGTGCTGACCTTGAATTCGTTGTCGGCGGTCAGTTTGATCTCCGCTTTTTCCAAAACGATTTCCCATTTGCTTCCCTTGAAATCGAAACGGTTGGCCAGTTCCTTTTTGGCCTGGTTGACGGCGTTTTCGATTTCCATCGTGTTGACCTGCGAAACAATGTCGAATGAAGGCATGACGGGAGCGTAAAAAAATTGGCGCGAAAGAAAAGATTAAAGTATTGTCGGTATGCTTGACATCAGGAATGAATTCCCCCCATGTTTTAGCATCGGCAGACGCACAGCATGAATGTCCCAACTTCTCAATTTTCCGTGGAAGAAGACCCTTTTTTTGCGGAAGATTTGCGGCAGATGGCGAAGGCTCCGAATTATCGGCGTTGGCAATTTTCGATGATTTCCCCCTACGTTAAAGGAAAAGTCCTGGAAGTGGGCGGCGGCATAGGTAATTTCACGGCGGATTTGGCGGGCATTGCCGAATCCGTCGTCAGCATCGAGCCAAATTTTTCCTGTTACAGTCAATTGGTGAAGCGGGTGGAATCTCTGCCCAATGTGACAACTTTGAACATCGCGGCTGAATCGCTGCATCAGCATATGCCGCCGGATTATCAGGCGGACACTTTGATTTGCATGAATGTGTTGGAGCATATCCAGCAGGATGCGTCCGCCCTCCGAATTTTTGTCCGTTTGCTGAAAACCGGCGGGAAACTGATATTATTGGTTCCCGCCGCGCCTGCGGTTTTCGGACGGATTGATCAACGGCTGGGCCATTACCGAAGATATTCCAAAAATGGATTGAAGTCCGTCCTGATCGAATCGGGTCTCGACCCGGAAACGATTCGCTACTTCAATTTTGTCGGACTGTGTGGATGGTGGTGGAATGCGAAGTTCGCTCCCCGTGAAAAACAGAGTGATGCGCAAATCCATTTTTTTGATCGCTTTTTGGTGCCGTGGTTGTCCGTTGCCGAGCGCATCCTGCCCGCGCCGATTGGACAATCGCTTCTCGCAGTGGGCAAAAAATTGAAACCCGTTGCCCCAACATGAAAATTGCCATCCTCATTCCCTGCCATCAGGAAGAGAAGACCATTGGAAAAGTCGTGGCCGACTTCAAGCGCGCGGCGGCCGACGCCGAGATTTATGTCTATGACAATAACAGCGTTGACCGGACCGCCGAAATCGCCCGCCAGGCTGGTGCCATCGTGCGGCGCGAGAAACGCCAGGGAAAAGGCCATGTGGTCGCCTCAATGTTCGAGGAGGTGGATGCCGACATCCTCGTGATGGTGGATGGTGACGACACTTACGATGCAAATTCGCTGCCATTTTTGCTGGCACCCATTTTAAGCGGCGAAGCGGACATGACAGTCGCCTGCCGCGCAGTTGCCGATGGCGAAAATTCATTCAGAAACTTTCACCGGCTTGGCAACCGGCTGGTTTGCCGCGTCATCAATTGGATGTTTGGCTCCAACATCACGGACATCTTTTCGGGATACCGCGCCTTTACGCGCGAGGCGGTGGCATCCATTCCAATCACGACGCGCGGCTTCGATGTGGAAACCGAAATGACGCTCCAGGCGCTCTATCGCGACCTGGTGATCAAAGAAATCCAGGCGCCCTATCGCGTCCGGCCCGAAGGCAGCTTCTCCAAACTGCGCACGTTGCCGGATGGATTCAAAGTCCTGCTCCGGTTATTCTTGATACTCAAATCCTACAAACCGCTGACGCTTTTCGGAGGATTGGGCATCGTGTTTGTGTTGCTGGGCGGGCTGGCTGGATTCCGTCCGATATATCAATACGCGACAGAACGTTATGTGTATAGCGTGCCCCTCGCCATATTGGCGGCTTCGTTGGTTGTGCTTGGCTTTGTGAGTTTGGGAGTGGGGCTTATGCTCAACAGCATCAATTTGCGGTTGCTTGAACTTGAAAAAATACTCCGCCGTCGGCCTCCAAATAAGTTCGGCGGTGAACGCACAAACAAACTTTAAGAAGTCTGTTCAACAGGCTGCAGGGAAAACTTCTGCGGCATTATTATTTTGAGACCTCTGCAAAAGGGACGTGGCGGCTTTCGGCAGAAAGCCGCATTCTTCAATTTCCAAGATTTTGCGGCGCTCTGCCGAGACGCCGCTACGGTTGATGGATGGTTTTGCAGAGGTCTCAAAACACCGCTTGCCCTGATTTTTGGCAATCGCCGCCTGATTTTGACTTTCCGGCAATCGTTCAATCGTTTTTAAGAAGCTGCCGCGTCGCCCGTGGAAAAAATGAAGCCGCCGCTGAAGTTATTAAATCTTGTCCACCGGCTTTTCACCGGTTCCTTGAAAAGCGGGGCAAGTCCGCAGCCGGCAATGGTTGGTTGACGAATAAGAAAGGTTTCTTGTTCGATGAAAAAGGTTGGTCAAAGCGTGAGAAGGGTTTCATGGTCAATGAGAAGGGTTTCTCAAACGATGAGAAGGGTTTGTCAAACGATGAGAAGGGTTTGTCAGGGCGTGAGAAAGGTTTCTCAAACGATAAGAAAGGCTGGTCAGAGCCTGAAATCCCCGCCGCCGCGACTGGAAAAACCCGGAACTGTCCAAAATTTGGAAGGACACTGGCTGAAAACGGGACAATTGGAAGCAACCGCCGTCAGAGGTCGGCAACCAGATCGCGCACCCTTACTTTCAGGGCCTTGGCGATTTTGAGTAGTGAACCGAGCGAAATTTCCATGTTTCCACGCTCAACTTCGCCAATGAAGTTATGATGCAAGTCGGCTTTTTCAGCCAATTTCTCCTGCGTAAGCTCAAGTTGTTTACGATAACTGCGGATAGTTTCACCCACAACTCGACGGTGGTGTAGCCTCAATGACATTGACTATTACAAAATCAAGAGACGAGCAACGCATCCACACAGCATAATGTGTTTTCCGCTTGACTGCCCCGGTTGAGGTGTATATTCTCTTGCTGATTTCAGGAGAAGTGCGTCGAAAACCTATGAAAAAATTAATCTCACGCAGGAGTCGAGGTGACGACCTGCCGCGACTGTGCGCGAGCACGGCGGGGACTCAAACTTCAATTCCCGCTTCGGGCTTTAATTCAATCAGAGCCTTCTCACGTCGGCTGCTACTTTGCGTTGGATTCATCGCCATGTTGAGCCTGCTTCACGCGCAAGAGGCCGCGCCTGTTTCCGGCGGGGCGGATTCGACGGTGGACTGGAGTTCGGCATCCGATTTGGAAGTGGAATTGAAAGCCGTTGAATCATTGCCGGCGACACCGGCGGATTCC
>DASXED010000008.1:0-8269 GCA_036490295.1 Verrucomicrobiia bacterium
GCGTCCTCGCGAGCCGCGAGAACTGTTTGGCGCACGTCGGCTCGCGAGGACGCTCGCCCCACCAGCTAAATTTCAAAAAACCGCATCACGGTGTCGCCGTGCTTGAGCATTTTCACCTCCGTCCACGGCGCGACGATTTCCAGCGTATCGCGTTTCGTATGGCCAAGAACAAATCTTCCGCCGGACGCGAGCAGCTTCGGCAGATTTTTATCGTCAAGCAATTGCTGCGCGAATGAAGTCGAGCGGCGGTTCACATTTTTTTCACCGTAAGGCGGATCGGCCAGAATCAAATCGAATTGTCGTCCGCTTTCGGCCAGTTGATTCATCACCGGAAAAACATCCTGTGTCCGCACTTCCAGAATTTCCCCGTAGCCCGCCGCCTCCGCGTTGTTGCGGATGAATTCCGCGTGCCGATGCGATTTCTCGACGCACATCACCGAAGCCGCGCCACGGCTCAAACATTCCAAGCTCAACGCGCCGCTGCCCGCAAACAATTCCAAAACCTTCGCGCCCACGACGCGTTCTCCGAGCGAATTAAAAACCGCTTGCTTGACCAAATCCGGCGTCGGACGAACATCCAGTCCTTTTGGGACTTTCAAAATCCGCCGAGCCGAGTTGCCGCCGGTGATGCGCATGAATTTTATTTAGCCACAGATTTTCACAGATGAAACACAGATGACAGAATGAAAAAGCCTTTTCTTATCTGTGTTTCATCTGTGTCCATCTGTGGCTGGAAAATCTTTAATTAAAAATCTCCGCGAAGAAATCTTTCATCGCCTGCCACGAACGCTTGTCGGCCTTTTCATTATATTTTGCGCCGGGATTGGAAAAACCGGGATCGGGTTGCGTGAAGGCGTGGACCGCGCCGCCGTAGAAAACAATCTGCCAGTCCACTTTATTGTCGCGCATCTCACTTTCAAATGCAGTCAGGTCGGCAGGTTTTTGGAACGGATCGTCCGCGCCCGCGAGCGCGAGCACTTTGCAGCGAATTTTTTTGCCGTCCTCGGGCGTCGGCGAATCCAGTCCGCCGTGAAAACTGACGACGCCTTGAATCGGCGCGCCGCTGCGGGCGAGTTCAATCACCGTCGTGCCACCGAAACAATAGCCGATGGCCGCAATTTTTTTTGAATCAACCAAATCATTTTTCTTCAATTCATCCAATCCGGCGTTAACGCGTTCGCGCAAAAGCTTTCTGTCGGATTTATATTTTCCAGCAGTTGTTCCGGCTTCGTTCACGTCTTTCGGGCGGGAATCTTTGCCATAAATATCCGCGCAAAAAACGACGTAGCCAAGTTCGGCAAGCTGCTTCGCGCGCATTTTTTCGTAATCCGTCAGGCCAAACCATTGATGGACGACGAGCACGCCGGGGCGTTTGCCGGAAATGGAATCGTCATAGACCAGAAAACCTTCGAGCGTTGTGTCGCCCTGCTTGTAATCAACTGTTTCGGTGTGAATGGCGGCTTGCGTTTTCATCACGCAAAGTAAAACAAGAATTGCGGAAATCAAATTTTTCATGCTGCGTTTTTAACAGAAGCAAACAAAGAAAACAAAGACAAAGAAAATGGAGCGGCTTTGTTTCCTTCGTTTGCTTCTGTGAATTTTTCCGGCAAAATTTCCCGCGTGAAAGCAGTTCTGGAAATTTCAAACCTGAAAATCCGTCGCGGCAGCGTGCCAATTCTCGACGGCGTGAACTGGCGCGTGGAGCGCGGACAGCATTGGACGATTCTCGGCGCGAACGGTTCGGGGAAAACTTCCTTGTTGAGCGCGTTGACGGGTTATTTGATGCCGACGAGCGGCGAAATTTCTTTGCTCGGTGAAACTTACGGTAAATCCGATTGGCGAGAATTGCGGAAGAAAATTGGTCTCGTCAGTTCGTCCGTGCGACAGATGATGGCCGATGACGAACCGGCGATTGAAACCGTCGCGAGCGGGAAATTTGCGATGATTGATTTTTGGGGGCGCGTGTCGCGCGCGGAAAAAGCGCAAGCATTGAAATTATTGCGGCAGGTCGAGTGTGAATATCTGGCTGAACGTTCTTGGGGCGTGATTTCGCAAGGTGAACGGCAACGCGTGTTGATTGGCCGCGCGTTGATGGCGAAGCCGCGCGTGTTGATTCTGGACGAGCCGTGCGCCGGGCTTGATCCCGCCGTGCGCGAACATTTCCTGCAATTCATCCAACGGCTCGGCGCGCAGAAAAATTCGCCGACGCTGGTTTTGGTGACGCATCACGTCGAGGAAATCATGCCGGTGTTTTCGCATCTGCTGGTTTTGAAAAATGGAAAAGTTCTCACGTCTGGAAAAAAATCTTCCGTGTTGAAAACGAAATTGCTTTCAGCGGCGTTTGCCGCGCGATTGCGATTGGGCAAAATGAAAAACCGTTACTCGATGAATGTCTTGTCGAAAGCGCACGGAATGATGTAGTCGTTTCCAATTCAATAAACCTCGTCGTGCGTGCCGGTGCTTTCGAGCAGGATCGCTTCTTCGCCCTTGTGTTTCACGAATTGAAAAACCACGCGCAAATCGTAACCGGCGCTGCAAGCCCATGAGCCGGCCAGCCTGCCTTTCAATTTGTGCGTCTTGAGTTGCGGATGAAAAGCGTCTTCTGACAGCAGGGCCAGCACTGATTCCAATTCCACCGACGTTTGCGGATGCCTGCGCGCAAACCGCCGCGCGGAACGAATGAACGCCGTCGAAGGCAGGAGCAACCGTTTCAAGCGAGGATGCGTTTGATGATTTGGGCGGGCGTGGCCGGGCGGCAGCGGCCAGCCTTGAATTCCTGCCGGGCGGATTTCACGGCCCCGGCCAGTTCAGCGCGGCGATGTTCCGCGAGCCGATGCTGGAGAACTTCCACGAGCGATTCCTGTTCCCCGATGGCCAGCGCGTCGGCGGAATCCAAGACTTGCGCAAACTTTGTCATGGCCAGAATCTAGCATCTGGCGGGACTTTTGGAAACGATGATTTTCCCGCGCGCGATTGCGATTGGGCAAAATGAAAAATCGTTACTTGATGAATGTTTTGCCGAAAGCAAAGAGAATGATGTAAAATCAAACTGGACGAGGCGAAAGTGAAAGTTTAGTGTCGCGCTTGATGGATTTGCCGCGCCAATTTTCCTACAATCCGCAATGGCGAATTATTTTGTTCGGTTTTGCCTTTGGCGGCGCATTTCTTTTTCTGGGAAAAATTTATTGGATGTTTTTTGTGTTCGGAATTCCAATTACAGTTTTTGCATCAATGTTAACGGCGCGTCGGCTTGTCTTCAAAAAATTTCTCGAATTGGAACAGGACGCACTTTCAATTCCACGCGGCTTTCTTCGGACACAACTCATAAAGATTCCGTATGCAAACATCGAGAACGGATGGGAAAGAACTTTCGGCTCGACGGAAACTCTTACTCTCCAAGTTAAGGGACACACGTTTGAGATTCATTCTATGATGTTGCCAGACGTGGCCAGTTATATTGCCGTCAGAGATTTCATAAAATCGCACTTCATACAAAAAGAAAAACCAGCCCAACCAATTGAAGCCGGTAAGTATTGCTTCAAGTGCAGCTATGAAGGCAATGGAGAGATTTACAATTCCAACGGAGAAATTGTATGGCGGGTCAAAACATTGTATTCCCGCCCGCACTATCCGTATGGATTTTTTCGATTGGCCGATTTTGTCGTCTATGACAAGTCGGACAAAGAATTGTTCAGGATAAAGCTCGAACGAAAATGGGCGCTGGCCCAATTTGTGATGATTGAAAATGGTTTACCCATTTGCACTATCAAGCTGCGAAACGTTTTGCGAAATAAATACTCGCTGGATTTTGCAAATGGGCAGAAGTGGATTTTCCGTCTGCCGTTGTTTACTGTGAATTTTGGAGGTTTGTCAGAAATGGGTGAAAAGATTCGCGTTCGTCTTTGGGGTCATAACATTTGGTATGTGTTCATTGATGCAAATGCTGACAGCCCACAATTAGTTGCCGTGTTGGCATTCATTCACCGAGAGCGGCTGCGATTTGGTTAAACTTATTACCCTTCAGCTTCGCCTTAAATTTTCATGCCGTCACCGCCGCCGTTTTTTCCTGCCAGCCGAACATTTTGCCGCGCTTGATGCTTTCGACGATGGCGGGCGGCACGTCGTTTTCCCACGAGGCGTCGCCGGATTGCAATTTGGACAGGACATAGGGCGGGAACAGTCCGAGATAATCGGGGTTGTAATTCTCGATGCCGGTGATGTAGCTGTTTTGGAGCAGGTGCGCGTAAAGGTGGCGCAGGTTCGGCGCGACCTGCAGGTTTTCGACGGTGATGATTTCGTTGCCGGCGGACTGGCGTTGCCAGATGCCGCTTTCGCCGGCGGGAGAATTGTTTGACGCGGCGAAGGCGTTGCCGGCGGGCTCGCGCATTGGATAGACGTAAAGTTTCGTCGAGCCTTTGAACAATCGTCCGAGCGATTCGAGCAGGCCGCCGGGCAGGTCGGTGTAAAATTTTTCGTCGAAAATTCCGCGCAGGCTCGGAATGCCCAGCGCGATGCCCTGCATTTTTTGCGTGTAGCGCGAGAGGTATTGGACAAGGCGATAGTAGCGTCCAAAATTGGAGATCAGCACGGGCCGGCCGAGCGTGCTCAACAAATCCACGCGGTCGAGAAAATCCTTGTGCGCGAGCGCCGCGTCATCGAGGACGCTGTGCAAGGTCATTTCCATGAGCACGACGGGCTGCTCGCCTTGCAATTGCGGTTCGCGCAAAAATTGTTCGCACGCGCGCTCCAAAACGTCGAGCGTGGTCTTCGTGATCGGGCGGAAACTGCCGCGCTCGACCAGCACGGGTTTTTGAAAAAGCACTTCGCCGGGAATCACGACATCGCCGCTGGCGGTGAACATCGCGGCCTCGGCGAGTTGCTGCTGCACGAGTTGCAAGGACATGAGGCGGTTGTCAATTTTCGCGAAGCGCGGGCCGGAAAATTTGATCATGTCCACTTCGATGCGCTCGCGCGAAAGGTCGTCCATGAGCGACGCGATGACTCTTTCCGGCTGGTCAAAATTGTAAAACGCGGCGTGGATCAGGTTGACGCCGATGATGCCGAGCGCTTCCTGCTGATGGACGCTTTGTTTTTCCAGCGTGCGGACGTGGATGATGATTTCCGACGGCTCCTCGTGCGGCTGCGTCTGGAATTTCATGCCGAGCCAGCCCTGGCCTTCGTCGCGGCGCGTGGTAACGGTGTCGGCGAAAACGAAAAAAGTGCATTTGTCGCCGCGCGTCTTGTCGAGCCGCTCAAGCAGCAATTTGAATTCGTAGTCGAGCATGGACTGAAGACGATTGCGGCTGACGTAGCGGTCGCTCGTGCCGTAAATCGCGTCGCTCACCGCCATATCGTAGGCGGAAATGGTCTTGGCGACGGTGCCGGACGCCTTGCCGACGTGAAAAAACCAGCGCGCAACTTCCTGGCCCGCGCCGATCTCGGCGAACGTGCCGTATTTTTTGGCGTCCACGTTGATCTGGAGCGCCTTCTGGCCGGTTGTGAATTTGTCGTCGGTCATAAAATTCCTTCCGAAAATAATAGCGAGAAAAATGAAAGTGTCCAATCTCGAAGTCTAAAGTCCAATGTCCAAAGCAGCCGCGACTTTGGGCTTTAGACTTTGGACTTTGGACTTTATATTGTTTCCATGTATCGGACGCAGGATTTGCACGTCAAAGAAATTGTCCGGCTGCTCTCGCCGCGCGAATTAAAGGCGCAGACGCCGTCAGGCGACGCCGTGAACGCCACCGTCGCGCGCAGCCGCGAACGGGTCATCCGCATTTTGCGGCAGGAAGACCCGCGCTTGCTCGTCGTCGTCGGCCCTTGCTCGATCCACGATGAAAAATCCGCGCTCGAATACGCCGAAAAATTAAACGCGCTGCGAAAAGAATTCGCCGACCGCATGGAAATCGTCATGCGCGTTTATTTTGAAAAACCGCGAACGACGATTGGCTGGAAGGGCTTGATCAACGATCCGCATTTGGACGGTTCGCAGGACATTGAAACCGGTTTGAAAATCGCGCGGCGATTGCTTTTGGAAATCACCGGCATGGGTTTGCCGGCGGCGACGGAATTTCTCGATCCGATTGTCCCGCAATACATCGCGGATTTAATCACATGGGCGGCGATTGGCGCGCGCACGACGGAATCGCAGACGCACCGCGAAATGGCGAGCGGACTTTCCATGCCCGTCGGCTTGAAAAATTCCACGGACGGCAGTTTGCAGATCGCGATTGACGCGATGGGCGCGACGCGCCAGCCGCACAGTTTTCTCGGCATCAACGAGGATGGCGTAACAAGCATTGTCCGAACAAGTGGTAATCCGCACGCGCACGTCGTGTTGCGCGGCGGACGCGCGAAGACGAATTATGACGCCGAAAGCATTCGCGCCGCCGAGCAAAAATTGATTTCAGAAAAATTGCCGCCGGTTTTGATGGTGGATTGCAGCCACGCGAATTCCGAAAAGCAGCACGCCAAGCAGGAAGACGTGTGGCGTTCGGTCATCCAACAAAGAATTGAAGGCACGCGCTCGCTCATCGGTTTGATGGTGGAGAGCAATTTATTTGAAGGCAGCCAGCCGATCCCGAAAAATTTGAAGGACTTGCGCTACGGCGTTTCGCTGACCGATTCGTGCATCGGCTGGGAAACGACGGAGCGGATGCTGCGCCGGGGTTATGAAAATTTGGAAAGCATAATGCCGGCGGCGGTTTCGGCTGCTTGATTGAAAACATGAGCAAAAAGGTTTCCGATCCAATTGCGCCGTGGTTCATCGCAGTGGAAGCGCTGGATGAATTCATTGGGATGCGTTTCGCGCGGATTGCGCCGGGAAAAAGCGAGCCGGAATGGATTTTCGTCCGCCACGCGGATTACGACGGCATCGGCGCCATCAAAAAAATGTTCGGCGAACGCGGCGGGACAGTTGAATTGCCGCAAGCAAAGCATCCGGCGCGACCGTCATGGCGTTCGTTTTTCAGGCTGCTGAAATTGCACCTGCACCCGCGCAGCCGCCTGACTTGGAAAAATCTCGGGCAAAGCGCGAAGCTGACCGACTCTTCGCAGCCGCCGCAAGCTGTCGCGTGGCACGTTTTTGACGAAGCGACGACGACCCGGATGCGGGATGTTTGCCGGAAGGCCGATGTCACGGTGAATTCACTTCTGCTGAAAAATCTTTCCAAGGTAATACGCCCGTATCTGGGAGAGCAGTCGCCGACTTTGCCATGGATGATTCCCGTCAACCTGCGCGGCAGGGTGGCTTGCGAGCGCGACACGGCGAATCATACGAGCTACTTGAGCGTCAAGGTGCGGCCTGCCGACTCGGTGCGGAACATCCACCAGAACATTTATGCGGCGATGGAGCGCGAGGAGCATTGCGCCAACTGGTTTGCCTACGGACTTGGAAAATTCACGACGCACGCGATGAGGAAATTTCTGATCAAAAAGGAACTGGCAACTTCGCAGTGGAACATCGGTGCGTTCTCGAACCTCGGCGTCTGGGATCCTGAAAAAAAAATCACGCAGCCGGAATGCCTGGGCGACTGGCTGGTTTGCCCGCCGGTTTTGCGCTTTCAACTGATTGGCGCGGGCTGCCTTTCGTTTCAGGGCAGATTGACACTGACAATCCAGACGCATCCCGAACTCACGACGGATGCCGCAATCCCAAAAGCGTGGCTGCGGGATTGGATCAAAGAAATCGAATCGGATCTCGCCAACGGTCTGCCGGATTAAAACTTGAATGTCGCCGAGACATTGAAGGCGTTGTTGAAGGTCTTGTAAGTTCCGTCGGCTGATGCGTTGGAGTCATTCTGCACGGTGCGCCCGCCGTTGTAGGCGAAATGATAAGCCGCCGCCCAATCCCAGCGCCTGCCGTGGTGTCCGAAACCGATGCTGCCGAGTTGCAGATTGGCGTCGGGAATCAGCGGGTTGAAATTTGCGTCCGGGCTGGAATTCTGGCTGTAAACGTAACCGACGCTTGCGAAATAACCCCTGCCGAGCTGCCGCGTAATGCCGAAATCATATATGAAACTGTCGCGGTAATTTAATGTGACCGATGGATTTCCAACAAATGGATCTTGAAACGCAATGCTTTTTACAACGCTCTGTTCCGTCCAATCCAGGTCGAATTCAAAATTCCAATTGGTTGTCGGCCTGAACGAAACGCCGCCCACGACGAATTGCGGAAAGTGGATTGCCGCGCTGGCCGAACTCGAAGGCGGCAGCCCCAAGCCGGGAGTTACCGACACCGTGCCTCCGTAATTCAACGTCGTGGGCGAAT
>DASXED010000078.1:0-6263 GCA_036490295.1 Verrucomicrobiia bacterium
AAGTTTGCTGGCGATGCGTCGCGCGGGCGCGGATATTTTGATCACCTACGCGGCGGCGGACGTGGCGAAGTGGTTGAAAGAATCTTAATCGAAGGCTTCTGCAAACCTTGATCCATCGTAGCGGCGTGTCGGCAGACCGCCGCATTTGTTCAAGAAAATGAATTATCCGGCTTTCTGCCGAAAGCCGCTACGCCGAACCCTGAACTTTGAACACTGAACCAAACCCGCGCTTTTAGTTTGACCCCGATTGGCTCGGCTGGTTACGCTTCAATTTCCTATTTTTCACTATGATTGGAACGATTCGCAAACATTCTAAATTGCTTTGGGGAATTACCATTCCCGCCATAATAGTTTCGTTGTTTTGGTTCTTTATGCCCAACCACAATGGCAACGGCGGCGGGAACGGCGGCAGCGACTTCGGCTCGATTTACGGAAAAAAAATCACGACGGACGATTATCTCAACGCGAAGCATGAGGTGGAGCTTTTTTATCTTTTTCACTACGGCGTCTGGCCGGAAAAAGACCCGCAGTTTTCCGCCGAGAGCATGGAACGCGAAATCTATGTCCGCCTGCTGCTCGCCCAAAAGGCCGATAAACTGGGCATTTACATCGGCGACGACCAGGTGGTGACGGCGGCGGATGAAATGCTCCATTCGCCGGGGCTGGCGCGGGCATTGGGAGTCAACGGCCAGGGCATACCGCTGGATGTTTTTGTGAAACAAGTCCTGCCGCCGGAGGGATTGACATCCGCCGATTTCGAGAATTTCGTCCGCCAGGAACTCGTCGTCCAGCAACTGTCCCAGACGATGGGACTGGCCGGACGGCTTGTCACGCCGCAGGAAGCCGCCGACGTTTACCAGCGCGAGCATCGGGAACTTTCCACGCAAATCGTTTTCTTTTCCGCGTCGAACTTTTTGTCCCAGGTCATCGTCACGCCCGCCGCCGTCGCGCAATTTTACACGAATTACCTCGCGGCCTACCGGCTGCCCGACCGCGTGCAAATCAATTACGTCGCGTTTGAAGTGACAAATTTCATGGCCGGGGCCGGGCAAAAATTGCCCAAGACCAATCTCGACGACCAGGTCGAGGCTCTTTACCAGCACTATGGCACGAATGCCTTCACCGGCGTGACATCGCCCGCCGAAACCAAAGCCAGATTTCGCGAAGCGTTGATCCACAAGCAGGCGCTGGCCGACGCGCGCGCACAGGCCAATGACTTCGCCAGCGCCGTTTTCAATTTGGATCCCGCCAAACCGGAAAATCTCGACATCGTCGCCAAACAAAAAGGACTGGCCGTCCACACCACCGCGCCGTTCGGCGGCGAATACGGCCCGGACGAATTTCCGGCCTCGCCTGAATTTACCAAGGCCGCGCTTCAATTGAGCGCCGACGAGCCGCTGGCCGGGCCGCTCGTCGAAGATGACGCCGTTTATGTCATCGCGCTCGCCAAAAAATTGCCCAGCGAAATTCCGTCGCTCGGTGACATTCACGCGCGCGTCGAACAGGATTATCAATTGCGCGAAGCCACGCTGCTCGCGCAACGCGCCGGAACCAATTTTGTCCGCACGCTGACAACCCAGATGGCGGCCGGCCGCAGCTTTGCCGCCATTTGCGCCGCCAACGGTTTGCCGCCGCAAATGTTGCCGCCGTTTTCGTTGAGCACGCAAAAGTTGCCGGAACTGGCCGGACGCCTGGATCTGGACCAGCTCAAAAAGGCCGCGTTGGCCACGCCGGCCGGCCACGCTGGCAATTTTGAAGCGACGGACGACGGCGGTTTCATCGTCTATGTCCAATCACAAACGCCGGTGAGCCAGACGGCCATGGACGCCGAGCTTCCGCAATTCATCGCCGCGCTCCGCCGCGCGCGCGAGAACGAAACCTTCAATGAATGGCTCAGCCTCGAGGCCAACCAGGCTTTGAAGGACACGCCGCTTTATCGCCAGCAGGCCGCAGCCGGCGCTGCCAAATAAATCTTAATCGTGTTCCTGGTCTTAATCCGGTTTTGATTACGATTGAGATTATGACTACGATTATGGCGTGAACGTCATCAAACTCTCCTCGCCCGCCACGCGCGAGTTCTGGGAAATTCCCGTTCTCTTTGAGGACGAACATCTGCTCGCGCTCGACAAACCTGCCGGACTTCCGACCTCACCCGACCTTGCCAAACCGGATCGCCCGGATTTGATGAAACTGCTCCACGCCGGAATCGCGGAGAAAAAACCGTGGGCGCGCGAACGCAGTCTGGATTATTTGAACAACGCGCACAGCCTCGACGCCGGAACCAGCGGCGTGATTTTGCTCGCAAAAAACAAACCCGCGTTCGTCGCGCTCGCCAATCTGTTCAGCTCGCAAAAAGTGGCGGAAAAATACGTCGCGCTCGTGCGCGGCGAACCGTTGGAAAATAAATTTGAAGTAGACGCCAAAATCGCGCCGCATCCGGTCACGCCCGGCTTGATGCGTGTGGATTCAAAGGAAGGCAAACAATCGCGGACGAAATTTGAAGTGCTGGAAAATTTCCCGCGCCACGGCTACGCGCTGCTCAAATGCGAGCCACTCCTGAACCGCACGCACCAGATCCGCGTCCACGCCAGCCACGTCAATTTGAAAATCGTCGGCGACGAACTTTACGGCGGAAAATTCCTGTGGTTGTCGCGGCTCAAAAAAGATTACCGCCTAAAACCCGGACGCGAAGAACGCGCGCTGATTTCCCGCGTCGCGCTGCATTCGGAAGAATTGCAATTCCCGCATCCAGTCACAAATGAAACCGTGACCATCAAAAGCGAATGGCCGAAAGATTTGAAAGTCGCGTTGAAATACCTGCGCCAGTTTGCGGCCTAACAGTTAGACCGCACGCTTTGATTGCTTCTTGGCGGTTTTTCTTTGCTTTAGCTTTTCTTGGAATGCGCGTCGTTGTTTGGTGATTTCATAAAACACAATGCCAGATGATGTGCCAAGATTTAGACTCTCGATAATTCCAAACATTGGGATATTAAGGCAAAGTTCACTCCGTTCCAGAGCAAGTTGACTGATGCCAGAACCTTCGTTCCCGAACCAGACGGCCAGTTTTCCATACTTGGTATAATCGGCTTCATGGAGAATAACATTTTGACGACCTTTGGTGTGTGGAGAGGTAACGATTGAAACGAATCCTTTCTTTTCCAAATGTGCCAAACAACTTTCCGTATCCTTGAATTTTTTTACAAAGCTCCATTTAATTGCAGAAGCAGATAAGGCGCTTAACTTTGACTGGCTACGCATCTCCTGCCAGTCATCATGCAATAAATTCCGATCGGTTACGACATACGCTTTCTCAACTCCCAAAGCGTTCACATTTCTGATAATTGTCCCAATATTTCTCATGTCATCGGGATGCTCGATGACTGCAATGAGATTTTTACAGCGGAAACTTTTGACTTTATCCGCCCTTGCGCGAAGTGTTGGCTTCGATTTTTTGTTCTCTTCCATTGTTTTTTCAATTTGCCACAGCCCAGTTCAAAACCGCCTTTTGCACATGGAGCCGGTTTTCCGCCTGCGTGAAAATCGTTTCCGCATTCGCCTCAAAAGTTTCCTCGTCAATTTCCTTGCCGCGATACGCGGGCAGGCAGTGCATCACCAGCGCGTCGGGCTTCGCCAGTTTCACGAGAGACTTGTTGATTTGATAGCCGTTCAAAATTTTCAACCGTTCGGCGGATTCGTTTTCCTTGCCCATCGAAACCCAGACGTCCGTGTAAAGCAAATCCGCGCCCTTCGAGGCTTTTTCAACGTCCGTGGTGCAGGAAATTTTTCCGCCAGCGCGTTTCAAAATTTCCGCCGATGGCTGAAATTTTTTCGGCGCGGCAATCCGCAATTCAAAATTCAGTTTCGCCGCCGCCCAGATCCACGACAGCGGCACGTTGCACGCGCCGTCGCCGACAAACGTGACGACCTTGCCGGAAATCGGCCCGCGCTTTTCCTTGAACGTGAAAATGTCCGCGAGAATCTGGCACGGATGCTCGTCGTCCGTGAGCGCGTTGATGGTCGGGATTTTTGAAAATGCCGCGAACTCCTCGATGTCCGCCTGCGCGAACGTGCGGATGACCGCGCCGTTGATCATCCGGCCCAGCACGCGCGCGGTGTCCCTGACCGGCTCGCCGCGTCCGAGCTGGATATCGTTTGCGTTGAGAAACATCACCTTCCCGCCGAGTTCGCGGATGCCGACCTCGAACGAAACCCGCGTGCGCGTGGACGATTTTGAAAACATCAGCGCCCAAATCTGTCCCGACAGCGGAATCCGGTCGAGCCGCGCCCGCTCGCGCTTGAACACCACGGCGTCGCGCAAAATTTTCTCGATGTCCGCGCCCGGCAATTTTTCCAATGACAACAGGTTTTTCATCTTCGTAAATTAAATCAATGATGTCCAATAGCGCCCGGCCCAAACCAACAATACCAGCACATTACCGAAGCTGCCATTATCCAACCAATAATTCCAAATGGAATAATCAATCGTTTAGGAAAGCTATGATATAATACTCGGCAGCCCACTATAATTCCTAACGGCACGAAAGTGATAACATAGGGTAAAGATTTTTCACTTACGCCACGAATATCTCCATTTCGCAGCGTAGAGGCCAACAATATCGCAATAATAGCGATGGGAATACCAGCGAATATAAGCCAATAACCTGCTGGGCCAATTCTCTGTGAATGTTTCGAACTCATAAAAATGTTTTGGCTTTCGCCCAAAGGAAAGTTTGTAACTAAAATTGGCCGCGCCGTCACTTCTTTTTCTTCGCGTCCTTCAGCGCATCCGCCGCGCACCAGAGAAACCACGCGGCGGTCGTGCGATGCGGACGCCAGATTTCGCCGTGCGCGAGCAATTCCTTCACCGTCGGCATTTCGCGTTTTTTGTAAGCGTGCCGAAATCCGGTGCGAACGCCAAAATCATCCGCTGGCAAAACATCGTGGCGGCCAAGCTGGAAAATCAAAAGCATTTCCACCGTCCAGCGCCCGACGCCGCGGACTTCCGTCAGCCGCGCGACAATCTCATCGTCGCTCAACTTCACGATTTGCCGCGAACTTGGAATCACGCCGGACAAAGTTTTTTCCGCGATGTCGCGGATGGACTTTATTTTGGCGAAGGAAAATCCTGCGGCGCGGATTTGTTCATCCGTCACTTTTGCCAAATCTTTAGGTTTCGGAAATTTTCTGCCGGGAAAAAGTTTTTTGAACCGGGTGAGAATCGTGTTCGCCGCCGTGCCATTTAATTGCTGGTGCGCGACCGCCTGCACGAGCGATTGAAACGGTGATCGGCGCGTTTCCGGCGCGAGATCGCACTTTCCATGTTCGCGGATCAGCCGCCGCAAAACAGGATCGCGTTTTGACAAATGTTTGTGCGCTTCGGGTGTCATGGGCTGAAATATTTCACAATTAGTTCAACCGCGTGCCTGAATTTTTTGCTCATGGTCAACTTTCCATTGAGCGAACAGTTTTCCATGCAATCGGATTGCGTGCAAGTCCGCGATTCGGCGGTAGTGGCACAGGCATCTTGCCTGTGAGTTGCTGCCCGCGCAGCCGTCGCCGTCCAACAGAAACACACAGGCAAGATGCCTGTGCCACTACAACTTGTTTTCGCGCGCGAAGCTGGCAACCTGTCCGTCATGCTGTCACAGGAAGAAATTCAAAATGCGCTGAAGTCCGTCAAATATCCCGGCTATTCGCGCGACATCGTTTCGTTCGGCCTCGTCAAAGACATTTCCGCCGCCAACGGCGCGGTGAGCGTGACGATGCAATTGACCTCGCCGAATCCCGAAGCCGCGCAGCAAATAAAAATGGAAAGCGAGCGCATCCTAAAAAATCTTCCCGGAGTGAATCACGTTCACGTCGAAGTCCGTCAGCCTGCCGCCGGACAATCCGCGCCGACAAATCCGTTCGCAAATCAGAACAAAGTTTCCGGCGTAAAAAAAATAATCGCCATCGCCAGCGGCAAAGGCGGCGTGGGCAAATCCACTTGCTCCGTGAATCTCGCCTGCGCGCTTACGCATCTCGGCGCGAAAGTCGGTTTGCTGGATTGCGACATTTACGGGCCGAGCATTCCGCTGATGATGGGCGTTCACGAAAAACCGACCGTCAACGCCGCCGAGCGCCTCGTGCCGCCGTCCAATCACGGCGTGAAAGTGATGAGCATCGGGCTGCTGGTCACGGACGACCAGCCGGTGATCTGGCGCGGGCCGATGATCACGAAGACCATCCAGCAATTTCTCCTCGCCGTCGAGTGGGGCGAACTG
>DASXED010000039.1:0-4754 GCA_036490295.1 Verrucomicrobiia bacterium
ACGGCGAGATTCGTGACATCCTTGTCCGCCGCGCGCGCCTTCCAAAATTCGTCCCAAAACGGCTTGCCGCCGCCCGCAATCGTGCCTTCGCCGGTGATGCGAAGATGATCCACGTTGCTGGCGTTGACCAGCGCCGGAATCCAGACCTGAAAATGCCCCTCGATGCGCGTCTCCATCTCGGGATAATCCGCGATGTTCGCCGAACCCTTCAGCACCGCGCCCTTGTCCAGATGCAGGTTGACCCTGGGCTTGAGAAAAATCGCGCCCGACAAAAATTCGCCCGGCGGGATCACCAGCGTCCCGCCGCCGTTCGCAGCCAGATGATCAATCGCCTTCTGGATGGCCGCCGTGTTGAGCGTTTTGCCGTCGCCCACCGCGCCCGCCGCCGCGATGGACAATTCATTTCCCGACACCTTCGCGCCGGAAATGAAAACACCAAGCAATGCCGGGAGGATGACAAAGCCGCGCAGCCATTGTGAAAAAGATTTGGATCCGATGGACATGAGATTGTTATACACTTTCGGCAAACTTTGCAAAGCCCAAACACGCGCGCGCAACTCCGGCGGCTGGCTTGACAAAATTAACAAAATGAGACATGGGCTTGTCCGGTTTGCGGGCTGGCAAAGTGTGCGGGTGTGAGCCAAAGGGCGCGACACCATGATCAAAATTTCACTTCATCCCCAAAAATCCGCCGGCATTCAAGCATGACGTAACGATCCGTCATGCCGGCGAGATAATCACAGACTATGCGCTGCAATCCGAATTTCTTGCGGCGTTTGCGCGAGCTTTCGCCGATTTCTTTCGGATGCCTCAAATAATAATTGAACAGTTCTCCGAGCAATTTCACCGCGCGCAAGTTCGGCTGGTGGACGACGGGATTGTAATACAAATTTTTGTAAAGGTATTTGCGAAGTTCGAGGTTTAACTTGTGGCGTTCAGGACTGTGCTGCACGAGCGCCTTTGGAAAACGACGCACGTCGTCGGCTGATTGAACGCCCGCCCTGCAAATCAGGCGTTCGCTGTTTTCAACCACATCCTTGATCTGCATGTCAATGATGGTGCGGATGGTGAAATAACGGCGGCTTTCGTCGGGCAGGTTGCCGTGTTCTTTTTTCACCAGTTTCGCCGCGTGCGCCCAGACACGGACGTTGGCGGCGAGTTTTTTTTCCGACAATAATTTTGAATCCAAGCCGTCGTCAAGGTCGTGGCTGTAGTAAGTGATTTCGTCGGCAAGGTTCGCGATTTGCGCTTCGAGCGAGGAATTTTTCGTATCGAAACCCTTGCGCCTGCCGGGATGGTCGTAGGCGGTTTGATGCTTGGCCAGGCCTTCGCGGACTTCCCACGAAAGATTCAAGCCGGGAAAATTCGGATATTTCTGTTCGAGTTGCTCGACGATGCGGAGGCTGTGCTGGTTGTGTTCAAATCCGCCGTGGCCTTTCATCAATCGCGCGAGGACAGTTTCGCCTTTGTGGCCAAACGGCGAATGCCCAAGGTCGTGCGCGAGCGCAATGGTTTCGGCCAAATCGGAATTCAACTTCAGCGCGCTGGCAATGTTGCGCGAGATGGCGGCGACTTCAATCGTGTGCGTGAGCCGCGTGCGAAGATGGTCGCCGCTGCCGTTGAGAAAAACCTGCGTCTTGTATTCAAGCCGGCGGAACGCGCGCGAATGGATGACGCGGTCGCGGTCGCGCTGATATTGCGTGCGCCATTCGGGCGGCGGTTCGGAAAATTCGCGTCCGCGCGTGTCGCCGCTGAATTGCGCGTAGGGCGCGAGGATTTGACGTTCTATTTGTTCGAGTTCCTGGCGCGTGCGGGGCATAATTTAATTTGGATTGTAACCGCCCATGTAACCGGGCTGATAAAGCCGGACGCCTGCGCCGGATTGTTGCATCTGTTGAAAATGCTTATCAATCGAATAAACGCGGCAATCGGCCAGCACGGAAAGCGTCGCGATCAAAACATCGTTCCACGGCGGATTGCAGCCGCGATCACGCAGGCGCCACGCGATTTTTTTCGCGTTGTCCCACGCGGAATCTTTCATTTGAAAATAAGGAATGCATTCAAAATGCGCCTCCAATTTTTCGCGATCCTGCGAACGCGCGCCGCCTAGCACCTCCAGTTTCACCGGCCCGCACCATGCGGCCTCGTATTCTTCCAGAAGATTTTCCAGCGCAAGCTTGACGTTGACATTGCCGTCGCGTCGCAGCGCCTCGATCCAGACGGATGAATCCACGAGCACCATATTCAGATGTCGCGCGACTCGACTTCTTCGTTCGTGGCCGGATAATCAAACTTGCCTTCCCGCAACATCCGTCCGAAGTCTTTAGCCTTTTTTCTGTTGATGAAATCCCTCACGGCGAAAGCCACGGCAGGACTGTTCTTTTTGATGCCGGTGACTTTCGCCAATTCGTCCAAAGTTTTGTCGTCCAATTCAACTGTCATTCTCATGCGATTAAAATGATGCAATTATCATCATTTGTCAACATAAAAATCATCTTAATTTTTGAGCAGTTCCTGCACGGAAATTCCGCGCAATTCAAACAGTCGCCGAATCGTGTCTTCGATCAAATTGTTCGGGCAGCTTGCACCGGCGGTGACGCCGACGGTGATTTTGCCGGACGGCAGCCAGTCGCGCGTCTCGACTTCCTTGAGCAAATGCTGGTTGTAATGGACGATGAGTTTGTCCGAAGCCATCTTGCCCGCGTTTTTGATGAAATAGGTCGGCAGCTTGGCCTCGCCCATTTCGGCGAGGTGCGAGGTGTTGGAAGAATTGTAGCCGCCAATGACGATGAGCAGGTTCATCGGCTCGACCAAAAGTTTTTGAAGCGCGTCCTGGCGATCTTGCGTCGCGCCGCAAATCGTGTCGAAAAAGCGAAAATGTTTTTCAATCTCGGCCTCGCCGTATTTTTGTATCATCGCCTGTTTGATGCGGCGCTGGACTTCCTCGGTCTCGCCGCGAAGCATGGTTGTTTGGTTCGCCACGCCGACGGCCTGCAAGTGGAGTTCGGGATCGAAGCCGGTCGAATATGCGCCTTTGAATTTTTCGAGAAATTCAGTTTTGTCGCCGCCCTTCAAAATGTAATCGCAGACGTAATCCGTTTCCGCGAGCGTGAAGACAACGAGATAATGTCCGCTGCCATAAGCGCGCGCCTGCGAAGTGGTAGCCTTCGTTTCCTCGTGCTTCGCCTTTCCGTGAATGATGCTCGTGACATTTTCCTTCGAGTATTGGCGCACGCGTTTCCACACGCTCATCACGTCGCCGCAGGTCGTGTCAACCAAAACACAGCCTTTTGCCTCCAATTTTTTCCGTGTGCCGACTTCCGTGCCGAACGCGGGAATGATGACGGCGTCGCCCGCCTGCAACTGCTCGATTTCGTCGTCCGTCGGCTTGGGCGAAATAATCTGGATGCCCATGGCGCGAATCTGGTCGTTGACTTCGGGATTGTGGATGATTTCGCCGAGCAGATAAATCGGCGTGTGCGGCGCAACGTCGGAAAAATACTTTCGCGCAGCGTAGGCCAGATCAATCGCGCGCTCGACGCCGTAGCAAAAACCAAATTCTTTCGCGAGTTTCACCGTCAGTCCGTCGGCGGAAAGCACGCCGCCACCGGCGCGGATGCGTTCGACAAGTTCGCTGCGATAATGCGACAAAACCTGCGCCTGCACCGCCTCCATGATGTCGGGGCGGCGAAGGTTGATTTTTTTTTGTGCGACGGGCGCTTCCGTTGACATGATTGAAAGTTAAACGCGAACGCGCGCAGCGTCTAGTGAATCTTCAGGTCGTTTCAGTTCGCAACCGCAATCCTGACCGTAATCCAAAACCGGTCAAGATTAGAATTGCGCGGCGGGAAATTCCTGTGATGATGTTTGCGGATCGGGGCGTAGCGTAGCCTGGCTAGCGCGCCTGCCTTGGGCGCAGGAGGTCGCGAGTTCAAATCTCGCCGCCCCGACCAGTTTTTCAATGAAGAAGCTGATCAAAATGAAAAACAATCAGATCGCCGGCGGGAATGTTATGAAAGCAATCACCGCGTCCGCTCTCGTCCTGTTTTTGGGAGCACCGCTTGGCTGGGCGCAAACCCTTTACTATGATCGCGCGTCTTTCTTGAGTGACAGTCATGTCACGACCACCAGCAGCATCAATTTCGATTCATTGCCACTGGGCACCGACCTTAACAACCAAACTTTGTCCGGTGTTACTTTTGGCGCACCGGGCAGCAGTCCGTTGGCGGTCATTGCAGGCAGCGTTGGAGTTCGCTTTCCCATGTCGCCTTCGACCGGCCTCAACGTGCTGTCGCCAGGCGGCAGCGATCCGAGCCTTCAAGACGACGACCTTTCGGTGGTTTTTGACAATCCCGTGCAGGCGGCGGGCATGGATGTTGTGTTTGATGTCCCGGACGGCGCTTCCTATGTGAGCGTTGCTTTTTACGACGCCTCGAACAATATAATTGCGCAAAATTCTTTTATTCCTTGTCCCAATGGCGCGCCCGGTTATCAATTCGTCGGCTTGGTGGCAAACAGTCCCATGATCAAGCAAATCGTTTTCGATGAGTTTGACTCGTCACCTCCTGATGATAACGTCGCATATGACAGTCTCATTTTTTCTTCCAATCTTCAAAACGTGATTGGCACCGTGGCGGGGGTTGTTGGAGCGGGCGGAAGCGCGGATGGGATTGGGCTTGCCGCGCGGTTCAACACGCCGCACGCGGTGGCGGTGGACGGGGCGGGGGATGTGTATGTGGCCGACCAGCTCAACC
>DASXED010000001.1:0-8970 GCA_036490295.1 Verrucomicrobiia bacterium
TTACTCGTCTTCCTCACGGCAACGCTTCCATTGGCTGCTATCGCTCAAATCAGCTACACCGGAGGCGTCTATACGCAGGATTTCAACACGCTGCAAAGCGGCACGATATACACACCCTATACGACTTTTCCGGCAGGTTGGACTGTTAGCTCAACCTACAATTCAGGTTCTTATGTTTGGACGACCATAACGAACGGTTACAGCAATAACTATGGGAAGTATTGCTTTTCCTTGTCAGCGAGCGATCCAGACAAGTCCATTGGTCTCGTTATCGGCAGCACTGGACAAGCATACCTCGGCGCTCGGTTTCACAACGCGACCGGCGTGACACTGACATCGTTCTCGTTGAGTTATTATGCAAAGCAGTGGGCGAAAGGAGCAGTCACATCTGCCGACCAGACGATTCCATTTTTCTATAGTCTTGATGCCACCAATCTGACATCGGGAACGTATGTGAGCGTTCCATCGCTGGACATGCACAGCATCAACGATGGCGATGGCGTCTTTGCCGCCCTAGATGGCAATGCCGTCTCCAATCAGCAATTCATCGCCAGCACCGTTTCTGGTATCTCGTGGTTGCCGGATCAAGATTTGTGGATTCAATGGAGCGGAGTTTCACATCCGTTCACCCAAAGTCACGCGATGGCGGTTGGCGATGTTGTCTTTTCGGCAGTCCCTAAGATTCAGATTTTGGCAGTCAGCCCTACACATTTACAAATTCAGTGGCCCACAAACTATTCCGGTTACACTTTGCAGTCGGCAACGACTCCGATGCCAGCAAGTTGGGATACGGTGACAAATGTTCCGGTCATTATTGGTAGCGAGTTTGATGTTGAGATTGATACGACGGAGGCTTTACGATTCTTTCGATTACAATTGCAATGAAGCGCGTGCCGTCTAACAAGTCGCCGGAGCCAACCGCCGTTGGCGCTGTCAGTTCCGCTGTCGCGGTTCACGTCGCGAGTCGGCGGTGGCTCAGCTTTCTACGTTAGGCGGCATCGTTAGCCTGTTTTTGGGTTGCGCACACACACCGATGACCAAGCAGTCGGCTTTGTCAGCCGCAAACCAGTTTGCCAAGCATTTGGGCCATCGTTTGGCGGAATATGAGCCGCCAAGAGTGGAAGGTAGCGCCAGAGAAAATTGGGTTTTTTATTATGAGCCGAAGATTCCTTTGACAGAGCAGACTTTTAATGGCCAATTCGTGACTAATCGGCTTGGGATTGTAGTAAATCCCCAGACCGGCAAAGCCCAACAAATTATTTACGCCGATCCATGATCCAGCCGCCTAGCAAGTCGCCGGAGCCAAAAGTTGCGATGTTAAGCGGCACTTGGGCCAGCGCAGAAACCACGCTTCCGCCAGATCTTCGTCGGGTTCATGCTTCAGTATTAGTTGCCGTCCGATAATCTCTGATGGGTTCTGCGCCAAGTGAACAGGACAATTTTTTTAAGTATGCGGCCAATTCAACTGCTTCCAGAGTTTCGCTTGCCCGCGCCAGTCGTCCGGCGATGTGCAGATTTTCGGCAACGTCAGCATGGCTTGTCTTTCGCAGAAATTGGCTGAGATATTCGACATATCGCCGCCAGAGTTTTTGGTCAATCTTCTGTTTTGCTGCCAGCCGCATGGCATACCAGTCGCTTGCCAAAAGATTTTCGCGCGTGAACAATTTTCGAAATTCAGGATAATCCAAATGGTTTCCATCCCACTCGTCATTGAGCATGATGTGGAGCAACGCTTTTAACGGCGGGCACGCCTGCGCGATGCTGCCGTCGTCAAAATACATTTTCGCGACGCGTTTTTGCGTGGCGACGATATTGTCCAGGCCATCTGTAAAAATTTCCATGTCCTGCAACTCCGGCTTGAGCATCGCTTCGGTGAAAACGGTGTGCGGATGATTGAATACGCGGCCAAAAAATGCATGAACGAACCGCGCATTGATGCGATAGCCGAGATGACTGGCGAGGATTTTTTCCCCGCCATGCTCAAAGTCTTCGCACTTTTCCAGAAAATGATTGGCGATCAAAAATTGTGGATTGCGTTCCTCCGGCGACATCCGGCAAAAAACCTCCGGCACAATCAAACTGACATCGTGATCCACGCGAAATTTCGGCCCGACATAGCCGGCGGCGGTCACAAATGCGTGATGGCCGGTGAGAATGAACGAAACGAGGGCGTTGTTCAGATCGATGATTGGCGGCAGCGCGTTGAACGGCCCTTTAGTCAACGCGCCTTCAGAGCCTGCGCCTGTCGTCGAAGGTGATTTGCCGGTCATGCTGCAAATAAATTCCATGAACAATTCCGGCAATTCCATGAAATGGATCGGATTGTAACACGCAAGCGAGCGGATGCCATGTTCCGAAGGATTGTTGCGTCGCCCTGGCAGCACGATGTCAACCGGTGTGTGCAATGGTTTGTCCAGCGGCACGCGCCGACGCAAACGCGCCGCCATTTCGGCCAGATAACTTTCGCGCGGATTGACGAGGTCGGGACGCTTTTGCAGATAGCGCGGATTTTTACTCGGTTTGCCGTCAACCAGACGCGGATGCGCTGATGAAACAAAAAATTCCGGCTGGCCGGTTTCGGCGATTTCGCAAATCAATTTCTGCATCGGCTCGGTGAATTGATAAAACCCGATCGCGTCTTCGACCAATTCGCGCGCGACTTTCGGCGTGAGCGGTTCGTAATTGGAAAAGAAATTGTCGGAGCCTGTGAAATCCGATTCGGTTTGTTTGTCGTAACCACGATGAATCGCGTCGTCGGGACGTTGAAACAATCGTTGCTCGCAATTTTTCACGAACTTGAGCGCGAAATCATTTCCAGCGCCCGGGACATTTTCCAAAATCCCCGGCGGCACGATTATGGACGCGGTGATGTCGTCCTCCATTTGAATCTTCACCGACGGATGAAAATCCTTCCGCAACCCGAACGTCCGCCACGCGCCGTGGTCGTCGAAGCCGACGCGCAGCCGCGTGGTGACGAGCGTGCGGTTGTCGCATTTCAATTCGTTGCCCGGCTTGCCGTTGATGATGTCCACGCTGAAATGGCCGCGCCAGTCCGCGCCCCATTCCGGTTTGTGATAGCGCTTCACGACAAAGACGAGCTCCTTGATATATTGCGGGACGCCTTCGAGCCACGAATTATATTCCGGTGTGTAATCGTGCTCGTCGGGCGTGAGCAGCTTGATGACCGAGCCGAGCGAGCGCTCCGCCGCGAGGATCGAGCGCGAATCTTTTCTCGATTTGTCGGAGAAACGATTTGAATGATCACGGTCAATCAATTCAGCGACGCGGTCGAAATCCTTTTCCAAATCGGCGATGAACACCGGCCCGGTCAAAATCGCGTCGGTGATCGGCTTGGAAATCTCCGATTTGCCGCCGCCGGAAACCGTGCACGGCTTGTGGCACAAAACACCTTCGGCCACTGTGCCAACGAGCCGCCACGAACGGAATGCACCCGGCGGTTTTTCCATTTTCACCTTGTAGCCGGACGGACGGACGTAGGTTTTCTCCGGCTGCAATTTTATGCTGTGTTCGCCGCCGGAATTTTTCCACGAAATTTTCTGGCTGTGCAGATCGAAGTGCGCCATTTCGGGGACGTAAATGATCCCGGGAAATTTTTTGTCCACTGCGTAACCCTCCGGCTTCACGTCCATCGCCCCGCCGAAGCGCGAAACCATGTCCGTGAACGAATAGCCCATGCGCTTCACATGAAGGTCACCGCTGAATTCCTCGCCCAGATCGTAGCTCGGAAAAACGAGCGCGCCGCCCGCGTGCTCCTCCTCGCAGTTGCCAAAAAGATTCGCGGCGAAACTGATCTGCGTCTTCACTTCCTTTTTGCAATAGCCGAAATAATTGTCCGCGATGAGCGTGACAATGACGCCGGATTCGTCGCGGCATGTGAGCTTGAAGGCGTTGCCGCCGTTGTAAATCTCGTCTTCCTTTTTCCAGCACATTCCATCACGGCGCTGGCGCTCCGTGGCCTGGTCAAAATGCGGCAGGCCGACGGATTTTTTCGTGGCCTTGACCAGATGCGGCGCAAGAATAACGCAACCGGTATGGCCGGTCCAATGTTCCGCATCGAGACCGGAATCGTTTTCCGGCAGAATCGGATCGCCGCCATTTCCAAAAATGCTTTCGACAAAATCCAGATTGCTCACGAGATTGCCGGGAACGAAAAAGCGGACCTCCATCGTTTTCTCCGGCGTAAATCCTGGAATTTCCGGGCATACAATCGGACGGAGCAGAAGCGAGACGAAACATTCCGCCGGATTTATCTGCGTCGCCATGAATGGAAGCCGCATCAGTTCGCGCGGTGGGTTAAGCGCGAGCGCGAGCATTTTTCCGAATGTAATTTTTGGCACGCCAAGTTTGTCGTCGGGGATCGGCAGGCCGCCTTCGGTGACGTGAAAAATTCCCTGCGTCGTGCGCCGGTCGCTTTTTGGATTGTGCAAAACGCCGTTGGCGACGCGGTAGGAATTGATGATTTCGGAACTGAAATGGTCGCGATCAATCGGCAGCGACAGCACGCGCGCAAGGCCGGCGCGGTCAAGCGTGAACGTGCGCGTCGGCAGCTTCGTCACCGGCACATCCTGCAAGTAGTCGTAGAGAAATGTCTGGATGCGCTGGTCCGCCGGGCAGAGATAATTTCCGAGCAGCCGGTCCTTCTCGCGTGACTGTCCGGCCATCGCGGAAACTATTTCGTTGAAATCGGCGTCGTCCTTGGCCGCCACCGGCTGGCATCCGATGAGTGCAAGCTTAACGTTGATATGCGCGATGAGATGCGCGGATAATTTGTCGGCGTAATGAAGTTTTTCCATTTCAAAAAGACATGAAGCAAAAAATTTGCCGCAAACGCGAGTATTTTCGGCAAGGTGATTGCTTAACGCCGTTGGATGTCTAAAAAAAGGGCGTGGATTTTGGGCGGATTCGCGCGAAACCACTTGGAAAAATTGCGCTAAACCGCTCGAAACCGGAGTTGTGTTCGCAAATTTGAACTGTTTGAAATTGCTCACGCGGTTCAAAAAATGACGTGCTTGCTGATATGATTAAAAATTACGCGAATTATTTTGGGTTCGACGAAATGGTGGATGCGAAGGGCGCGTCGCGTCCGCATTACCGGAAATTTCAGAAACTTTTCCAGAAAATGTCGCGCCCGGACTTCGACGCGAAACGGCAGACTGTGGACAAGAATTTTTTACGGCAGGGCGTCACGTTCAACGTCTATGGCGACGCGCAGGGCGCGGAGAAAATTTTCCCGTTCGATCTGCTGCCGCGAATCATTCCGGCGAAAGAATGGGAGCGCATCGAGCGTGGCCTCGCGCAGCGCATCACCGCGCTGAATCTTTTTCTGCACGACATTTATCACGAGCAGAAAATTTTGAAGGACGGCGTCATCCCGCCGTTTTATGTTTTGTCGGGAAAACATTTCCGCCGCGAGTTCGTGAACTTCAACGTGCCGAAGGATATTTACATTCACGTCTGCGGCACGGATTTGATCCGCGACAAGGACGGAAATTATCTCGTGCTCGAGGACAACGGCCGCTGCCCGTCCGGCGTGAGTTACGTTTTGGAAAATCGCCGCGCGATGAAGCGCGCGTTTCCGGGAATGTTTGAAACCATCGGCGTCCAGCCCGTTGACCAATACGCGCAGGAGCTTTTGAAGTGTTTGAAATACATCGCGCCCGCGACCATCGCCGACCCGACCGTAGTTTTGCTCACGCCCGGCGCTTACAACAGCGCGTATTTCGAGCATACTTATTTGGCGCGGCAGATGGGAATTGAAATTGTCGAAGGCCGCGATTTGTTCGTGCGCGATTCGCGCGTGTTCATGCGCACGACGAAAGGTTTGCAGCCGGTTCACGTCATTTACCGGCGCATTGATGATGATTTTATTGACCCGACGGTTTTCCGAAAAGATTCGATGCTCGGTGTGCCCGGCCTTGTTCACGCGTATCGCGCCGGAAATGTTTCGCTCGCCAATTCCATCGGCACGGGCATCGCCGACGACAAGGTCATGTATTATTTCGTGCCGCGCATGATCAAATACTATCTGGATCAGGAACCGATTCTGCCGAACGTGCCGACGTATCTCGCGAACGAAGAGGCGGACAAAAAATATATTCTGGAACATCTGCCCGAACTCGTTGTGAAGGCCGCGAACGAATCCGGCGGCTACGGAATGTTGATCGGGCCGAAGGCGACGAAGACGGAAATTGAAAAGTTCCGCGAAAAAGTCATCGCCGAGCCGCGCAATTACATCGCGCAGCCGATGGTTTTCCTGTCGCAGCACCCGACGTATTGCGACGGCAAAGTCGAAGGCCGCCATGTGGATTTGCGCCCGTTCATTTTGTCGGGCGAGCGCATTTCGATCATTCCCGGCGGCCTCACGCGCGTCGCGTTGCGCAAAGGTTCGATTGTCGTCAACTCGTCGCAAGGCGGCGGCAGCAAGGACACGTGGGTTTTATATGGAGACGAGTGAAGAATTTATGATTTGCGATTTATGATTGATGATTTTTACAGAAACCAAATTCACACCGTTGCGTGCAAACTGGCGAAGCAAATCGTAAATCGTAAATCGTAAATCAAAAATGCTTTCCCGCGTTGCACATTCGCTTTATTGGATGGCTCGTTACATTGAACGCGCCGAAAATATCGCGCGCATCGTGGACGTGAATCTGCAATTGCTCCTCGATCTGCGCGAACTGGACGAAAAAAAACTCGCCGCCTACTGGCTGCCAATTGTTCAAGCGACCGGCGATGAAAAGGATTTTTTTAAATTGCACAAACGCGCGACCGGCCAGACCGTCACGGAATTTCTCGTGTTCCAGAATGAAAATCCAAATTCCATCGTGCAGTCCATTTGCTCCGCGCGCGAAAATGCGCGAATGGTTCGCGATCAAATCACGCTGGAACTTTGGGAGGAATTAAATCGCCTTTATTTATTCGTGCGCTCATCACAGGCGCGAAAAGTTTGGGATCGCAGCCCGAGCGAATTTTTTCAGGAAATAAAAGCCGGTTCGCTGCACCTCATCGGCATCGCAAGCGCGACGTTGATCCACGACGAAGGCTGGTGGTTCGTGCAGACCGGCCAGTTTCTCGAACGCGCCGACAAGACCACGCGCATCCTCGACGTGCGCTACCAGACGTTGCCCGAACGCGGCGTGCCGAAAGCCGTGAACCAGGCCGGCGCGCTCGAATGGTCCGCCGTGCTGCGCTCATGCAGCGCGTGGGATGCTTACAAAACAATTTATGGTGCGGACGTGCATCCGCGCCTCGTCGCGGAATTTCTTTTGCTCAACGACAATTTCCCGCGCTCCGTCCGTTTTTGCGTGAGCGAATTAAACCGCGCGGTGCGGAGAATTTCCGGCGTGGCCGAGGGACATTTTTGTAATGACGCGGAAAAATTGACCGGACGCTTTCTCGCCGAATTACAATTCAGCGCGATTGACGAAATTTTCGAAATCGGCCTGCACCAATATCTCGACGACGCGCAGATGAAATTGAACAACATCGGCGCGGCATTGTTCAACGCCTACATTTACCAGCCGTTCGAAAGTCCCGACGGCGCACACATGGTGCAACAGGAGGAACAGCAGCAGCAGTTCAAATCGGCAATCGTAAATCGTAAATCATAAATTCCTGTGTCCATCCACGTCGCGCTTCATCACAAGACGCATTACAAGTATGACCGCCTGGTCAATCTTGGGCCGCAAACCGTGCGGCTGCGTCCCGCGCCACACTCGCGCACGCGCATACTTTCCTACTCGTTGAAAATAGCGCCGGAAAAGCACTTCATCAACTGGATGCAAGACCCGCAGTCGAATTACGCCGCGCGTCTCGTCTTCGACAAACCGACAAAAGAATTTCTCGTCGAAATTGATCTCGTTGCGGAAATGTCCGTGTTGAATCCCTTCGATTTTTTTCTCGAACCGCAGGCGGAGAAATTTCCGTTCGCCTACGATCCCGCGCTCGATCACGAACTCGCGCCGTTCCAGCGCAAATGCTGGCTCACGCCCCAATTCATGAAGTATCTGACGACGGTGCGGCGCGATTTGCTGGGCGAAGTCAAACGGCGGACAAAAAAAGAGCGGCTGGAAATTCCTGAAAAAGAAAAACCGCGCACGAATGATTTTCTCGTCGCGATCAACCAGCGTTTGTGGAAGGACATCAAATATCTCGTCCGCCTCGAACCCGGCGTGCAGACGCCGGAGGAAACTTTGGAAAAAGGCAGCGGCTCGTGCCGCGATTCGGCGTGGCTGCTGTGCCAGTTGCTGCGCCATTGCGGGCTCGCGGCGCGATTCGTCAGCGGTTATTTGATCCAATTAAAAGCCGACGTGAAGGCGCTCGACGGTCCGAGCGGCGCGGAAAAAGATTTCACGGATTTGCACGCGTGGACGGAAGTTTATCTGCCCGGCGGCGGCTGGATCGGGCTTGACCCGACTTCCGGTTTGTTCGCGGGCGAAGGCCACATTCCGCTCGCCTGCACGCCCGATCCCGCCAGTGCCGCGCCGATTTCCGGCGGCGTGGATGAGTGTGAAACGGAATTTAGTTTTGAAATGACTGTGACGCGCATTTACGAATCGCCGCGCGTGACGAAACCTTATTCGGAAGAACAGTGGAAAAAAATCGAATCGCTCGGCCACGCGATTGACATTGATTTGAAAAAGGGCGACGTGCGCCTGACGATGGGCGGCGAGCCGACGTTTGTTTCAACCGATGATCCCGACGGCGCAGAATGGAATTTCACCGCCGTCTCGCACAAAAAAAGAATTCTCTCCGGCGAACTCATCAAGCGGCTGCGTGGAAAATTCGCGCCCGGCTCGCTGCTGCATTACGGACAGGGCAAATGGTATCCGGGCGAACCGCTGCCGCGTTACGCGCTCGCGGCGTATTGGCGCAAGGACGGCGTGCCGATCTGGAAGGACGATTCGCTCATCGCGGATGAATCGAAAAATTACGGCCACGGCGCGAAGG
>DASXED010000059.1:0-25811 GCA_036490295.1 Verrucomicrobiia bacterium
GACCAGTTGTTGAAAGGTGATGGAATCAGCGGTTTGATTGACAGCGCGGCGCAATTGCTGCCAGGCATGACGCAGTTCGGACGGAGTGGAGGGGCTGCCGAGCGCAGTGGAATCGAAAATTTCCCCGTGGATGCAACGCAAGACATCGCCGAAGGAAATTTTTCCAGGCGGGCGGGCCAGCAAATAGCCGCCCTCCTTGCCGCGCAGGCTTTTGCCGATCTGGGCGGATTTCAACTCAATGAGGATTTGGACGAGGTAATTGGGCGGGATGCCCTGTTCAGAAGCCATGTCTTCGACCGTTCGGGCGCCGCCTTCCGCATAATGTTGGGAAAGCCAAAGAACGGCCCGGGTGGCATAATCACTTTTGGTCGAGAGCTTCACGAGCGCGTATTGGCGGAGAGGGGGGGATTCGAACGCCCTCAACACCGCTTTGCTGTTCAGAGTGACAGGTTGCGACAGCCAGAGTCAAGTCGTGACTTCCGCCTTTGTTTGCAATGATATTTTCAGTTTTGAACTCCCTTATTTCGGTGACAGGTCGTGACACCGTTTGACCCGTCGCGCCTAAATTTCGGGAGTCTATTCGGGAGTCACCGCCAAATGACGGCAACGTGTCCATCACTTCGCGCAACGGCAATTGACCAACATCTGTATAGGTCTTCATTGTCAGACGCATATCGCTGTGCCGCGCCAATTCCATCGCCAGCCTGGGATGCACTTTCATGGTCGAGAGCCGAGTGATGAATGTCGTCCGCAACGCGTGATAATCCATGCGGTGTCCGCGTTCGTCCAGAAACGGTATGCCCGCTTTTGCCAAGTCCTGCCGAAACTCTTTCATTTTCGGGACGCCGTTGACCAGCACCAGATCGTTAGCTTTGCAGTTCGCCGGTTTCCTTTGTTGCAATGCCTTGGCCAGTTCCTGATGCAACGGCAACGACTGTTCCTTCCGGTTTTTGTTCACGGCGGCATGGAGGCGCAGCAATCCGCCGGACTCGCCCAGCACCAGATCAGACCAATGCAGCGTCTTTGCCTCATTCCGCCGCAGACCCGCATACAGGGGCAGCATATAGGCCAGTTGATTTTTGCCCGCAACTTGCAACAACTGGACGACCTGCGCGTCCGACAACGCCCGCCGCTGAATCCGTTCCTTTCCGCGTGTGTCCGTCCGCTCGACCAGTTCAAAGGGATTCACCGTGACGCGGCTTTGTTTGCGCAGCCACGTCCAAAAGGCCGACAGCGTGGCCAGATATTCATTCAGGGTCTTGGGCGCTTTGCTGGTCTGTTCTTTGCGCCACGATTGAAACGAAGCGGGCGTCACGTCCGCCAGCCGTGTCCAACGACATTCCCGCACCAGCCGCCGCAGCCGCGTGTTCACATGGCGCAGGTGATCTGCCGACCGTCCCAAAACGGTCAGTTCGTTGACGTATTCTGAAACCAGATCGAGCAGCGGACTTTTCGCCGCCTCCCGTTCTGCTTTCGCCGGAATCAGTCCTGCCGATTCGTGTTCCAGTTCCTGAATCAACTTGTTTAATTTTTGTTGGGCGACTTGCTTGTCGGAGACGCCGAGGGAAATATCGCGCACCTTGTTGTCGCCGGTGAGTTTGACGCGCGCCCGGTATAATCGGCCCGTTGTCCTCTTGCCGTTGCGTTGCCGTTTGGGTTTGTAAATTCTCGCTTCCATAGTTGATGCTCCTTTCTTAACTGGCTGGTTGTTCTCGCAGTCGTTGAAAATATGTTTTGACCTGGCTTTCCAGCATTCCCACTGCGCGGCCAATCCGTCGCAATGGTGGCAACTCGCCGTTTTCCGCCTTACGTCTCACTGTCCGCTTGCACACGCCGAAAATCTTCTCCAATTCCGGCAACCGTATCAAACGATCATTGAACTTGTAATCTTCCGTCTGCATTTTATTCCCCCTTCCACTTCCATCTCTTCGCTTTTTTGTCCCATTCCATTCCCTTTTCCAGCCGCTTCCGATAAAATTAAGCCTTCTTTTTGTCGGATGCCATTGCCGCCATTGCTTCCGCCAGCAGCAAAAACATATCCTGTTGCCGGTTTTCTGTGTCGGGAACTTCCTCATACCTGATTTTCCGATTGCCCTTGTCCTTCGGGTCTATGGTCACAAATTTTTCGGCTTCTTCAGCCTCCTTGCGGGTTTTTGGCTCGTCTGCTACCGCCGCCGGTTTGAGCTTATTTCTCTGTTCCATCAGGCTTTCGTCCGGCTCATCCACATAACCCATCCGGCGTTTCATTTCCACCACCCACGCCTTGCATTCGCTCATGGACAACAGAATGTAGGGACGCAGTTTGACTTTGCGCTTGCTGCCAAAGAAGGTGCTATCAATCCGGGTGATGTAAAAAAAGAACGCGGTCAACTTGCCTTCCTTGATGCGTTTGTGAACCGCCGCCCGTTGGACAGGCACGAACATGGTGACACCGGCGGGCGAGATGCCCACGTCTCCCTTGTAATGCAAGCCGAGGTCTTCAATCCATTGACCGCATTCAGCGTGTGTTCCCTCCCGCCGGTAGGCGCGCGTGCCGGGCGTCGGCTCGCCGACAATCTTGTGCAAATCTTTCGGCACCTCGATGAATGGAAACTGAATAAACGCCATATTTCTTACATAGTATCTTACTAGATACAATTGTCAACTATAAATCGGCGGGGACTGAATTATTTCCTGAAGCGGTAAATTTTGAATCAAGACGCCAACACCAGAACCATCGCCGATTGCTCTGACGACGAATCGTCCAGCTTTCAATGGGACTCAAACCGATGTTTGATCGGTCAAACCCGGTGTGCGCTGACGAGTGGGGCGCGGCGGTGTAGCAGCAGTCTGCGACCGCCGCCCACGCGTTTTTGGCGTGACCGGCAGGAGCGGCGCGGTAAGTTTTTCGTAGAGTGAAAATAAATGCTCCACGCGTTCACGGTCGGACTGGAATGGTTCGGGGCGATAACATTTCTCCACGGCGCGATCCAATTCGGCGTGGGCTTTGACCAGTTCGGGCGGCATGGAAAGCGGGTCGTAAAGATCGGCGAGCGTGCTCATGCCGCGCGGCGGCAGATGCGGTTCGCGTGCAGCGAGACCGGGGCGACGAATCCGAGCATCGAGTTTGGGTCAACCGCGAAGGTTTCAATCCGCGCCCCGGTCACGTGACCGGGGCGACCTTCAACTTTGGTTCTGCTGACCAACGGCATCGGCGTTTCAATCCGCGCCCCGGTCACGTGACCGGGGCGACACCGACCTGCCTAACTGGCAAAGTCGCAAGAGCTTTGTAGCCCATTTCCGCAAACGTGCCAATCTCTCTCGCACAAAAACATTTTGTAAGGTCAAAGAACGATGATAACAATGCGCTGCCATTGGATTTGCGCACTGGCGCGAAACCCCGGCCTCCAAGCCGTCACTGATGGTTCGCGGAAGCGTAATCATAAAATCAGCGGCTCGGCCAAATCAATTGGCTTGTCCACGCCATGATGTTCAATCTTTTGTTTGGCGGTTTCATCAAGATAATAAAACCGTAGCGAGTCTTCGTCGTTTTTAATTTCCCGTAAGAGCCGATCTTTGAGCTGCACCCATTCGGTTTGGCCAACCTGACATTCAAACACACTTTTCTGCACGCGCACGCCGTAATCTTCGCACGCACGCGCAACCCGCCGTAACCGGCGGAGTCCGGCTTTTTCGACTGTCGAAACATCATAGGTAACGAGAATCAGCATGGTGAAATTATTTGGGAACGAGCGGAACGTATTCCAATATGTCGCCGCGCAAATGCCGCGCAAAAATGCGCGCCTGAATGTAGGGCATCTGGGCGAGGCGCAAATTCTGATCTAGCAACGGATGTTTCAAGGTTTCCTGTTTGCGTTCCTGATAGGCTTTGATGACGAGTTTGCGCCCGGTGTCGCTGAATTCCACCGCACCGCCTTCGCGTTCCACAAAATGTTCCGGTGCGATTTGCTGCCGGTTGATGAGCGTGACAGCCAGCCGGTCAGCCAGCCACGGGCGAAATTCCTCCATCAAATCCAATGCCAGCGATGGACGGTTAGGACGATCCACATGAAGGAATCCGACGAAGGGGTCTAGGCCGATACTCGTGAGTGCCGATACACAATCATGCCGCACCAGCGCATAAAGAAATGACAACAGACAGTTGACCCGGTCGCGTGGCGGGCGACGGCTGCGGGTGCTGAAGGTAAAAACTTCACGCTGCTGCTTGAGCATGAACGTGAATACGGAAAAATAAAGTTGCGCCGCCATGCCTTCCGCACCGCGCGCTTTTTCAATGTCGGTCTGCCCGGCTAGATATTGCAGTTGCCTTGCCAGGGCTTCGATGACTTCCTGCAATTTTTCTTTTTCAGCTTCGTCGTCATTTTCCCTGGCGGCGCGAAGCAGGCTGTTACGTGAATTCTGAATTTTACCGGCGATAATCTGCCGGGCAATGGCAACGCACTTGGCCGGTTCGTCCGCCGCGCGAAATTGGGCGCGGCGCAACGTCACGCTGGTGTCGGCCACGCCGGTCATGCGGGCTTGCAAATGACCAAACTCGCTGTGGTAATTCACGGCCACGCCGTTTTCCCAGCATAAATCCAGCGCGGGTGGACTGATGGTGCTGGCACCAAAAACACAAATGGATTCTAGGTGATGAATTGGAACGGAAAGTTTGCGCCAATCGTCGGCCTTGTCGCGGGTGCGTTCCTTCGACGGCAAGTCCGCCGGAAACAATGGCACTTCCACCTGCAACGTGAGATGGTCGCGCGCGACATAGCTGCCGGGCGTCGTCAGATAAAGTGTGTTTTGTTGAACCTCCATAATTTGATAATGGTCACGGAATCAGGTTTCAAATAATCGTTCGGCGGCATGATGCAATGCCGCTGGCTGGCTGGTCACGCGCGGAAGACAAATTTCGTAAAGCGAACATTGCTCACACGCTTCGCGAAACTCCGCACGAGGAATGGCCGTTGAATCCAGTAAGGCGTGAAGGTCGCCGACGGTTTTTTCCGTCAACGTCCGAAGTTCGGGCGAGAATTCGATGTCACGACGGCGTTTGCTGTCGGCGTGAAAAATGGCCCCACGCGGAATGGTGATATGAAACATTTCCTCCAGACACAATGTCTGGGCGCAAAGCTGGGCGTCGTCATTTTCCCACTGCCGACGTTTGCCAACTTTGAATTCGACGGGGAAAAGCGAGCCGTCTGGACGCTGCTCCACGATGTCGCATTTGCCATTCAAACCCAGCCGGTCGGAAAAGACCGGCAACGCCCGAAGAATTTTTACGCCCTGCACCACTTCGTAACCGCGCAAATCGGCGTGCTCGTGGACAATGTTGCCGCGCGCTGTGTGCTGATTGCCTGAACGCCAGCCTTCAACGACCTTCAATGCCGCCCGGCGCGGGCAGTAAAGAAAATCGTTCAACAAGGAAAGCGCCAGTGGTTCACGCATTTTGACCTTCGTTGGGGATATGCGGAAATCCGCGCGCCCCATGCCAGAACCGGACAATTTCCAAGCTCTGATCCGAGCCATTCATCCGGTAAATAATCCGATACGAACGAAAAATAATTTCGCGCAACTCCGCTCGCCGAAATTCCGGCACCATGCGTCCGCGTTCCGGGAATGTGCGGAGCGACAGTGCCGCGTCGAGCAATTGATTGCCCATGCGCTCGGCGGAGATGGCGTTGTGGGGCGCGATGTAAGCGACGATGCGCTCCAAATCGCTCAACGCGTCATCGGAGAGGAATACTTTGAAATCCATTGCGGGATGCGTTTGCGGGCTTCTTCCAACGGAATACGCTCGCCGCGATCCAGCGATGCCAATCCCTCCTCAACCGCCTGCCGGAATTCCAACTCGTAGATGGCATCAACGAGCGTGGCGTCCGGCGGCAGCTTGTCCGCCACTTCCAACAAGATGTCTTTCGCACTCATGCTTTTAATATGTAGCCGATTCTCGTGCTGATTACCAGTTTGCAATTATTTTGAAAAATCATAAAAGCTCAATTAGATCAACATTACTGGAAAGACCGTCACGGTTGATTTTTAGATATGGCTTGTAATCAGAAAAATCACGCGCGGGCGGCAAATCTTTAGGGCGGTCAATTGTAATGCGCTCGAATAATTTGTGCGCCGGAGCATTGCCCAGCGCGGATTGGTGTTTGAAAACAAACAGTTTTTGCGGAGCCATTGTGCCGCGTGAAGCAGAATGGTCATGGTCAAACATGGACGATCCTAATTCTTCCTTCACACTAGCGCGGCCACATAACGCTCGAAATAGTATAGCCAAATCATCATCGCTAAACTTCGTATCATTTGCCAGATGCGCGCTGATAAAACCGTGGCAACGGTAAAGGCCATACGGAATGAGATTTTTGCGCCCCATTGTCGTGTCCTTGGTTAGCTTTTCTTTTTCGTTGGCTACGGCAACACGCGTGATAGAAAGATCAAGCGGCAGGATAGAATCAATTGAGCGCGAGAAAGCAATTTGCACCGCACCGCGAACTTGCCCGGCGTTGAACAGTTTTGTGGACATCACCGCGCCAAAAGTCCGAACATCATAATAACGTTCACAAATCCATTGTTTGGCCTTGGTCACGTCGCCCGGAGCTTGGCGTTTTGATTTGCCTTTTTTCTTCCCCGATTCCGCAGAACTTTCATCACCTTCAGCAGAGTTTTCATCCACAGAAGCGTCTTCGACTGCATTCAATCCGAGAGCTTCGTAGGCTGCCTTGTGAACACGTTCCAAAACGCCATGATGCTGAACGTAAATTTGGTGCTTGTCGCTGTCTGGTTTTTCAATGGCGACAAAATTCCGAATCTTGCGTTTGAGGCACACGTCGGAAACGAGGCCGCGCATATCTTGCGGGTCAATGCGCGGTGAATTGGCGGCATCGGGGTCGCCATTGGGATTACCGTCTTTGCAGTCGAATAGATAAACGAAGTCGTAACGATTATTCATGGTTGTATTTATTGTTGGTGGTTATTTTTTTGAGAATTTTAATTTGCAGTTTCAGCGGCTTGTTGCACTTTTCGCTCCGCACTACGACGGTGGACTTCCGCCTTTTGATGGTAGTAGCCAAGAGCAAAACGACCTTGCCCTTCAAGATCAAGCGTAGCGGGGAATTTGTCGCCCAAAGCGCAAGTGATAGCCTCTATGTCTTTTTGGGCGTTAATCGCCTTGCCCTTTTTCCACCCACCTTCGCCTTCGGCTTTTGCGTTGTGAAATTGGGCGTTGCGAAACAGGCGTCCCATGACAAGCGCCGGTGTGACACTAGCGCTGGCATAGTAACGCTCGACAACTCCGGCGTTGACGTTTTGTAGTGCGGCACTTTGCAATTCGGCAAAGACTGCGAACAAGCGACCGCACAAGTAAGCAGGGTCATGGGATTCGGGATTGAGACATTCAGTCATAGTGTGTGTTGTTTGTTGATTGTTATGGTTTGAAATATTTGGCGAACGGATTAAGCACGCCTTGATAATTGCAATCCGCGCCGGGTTGAGTTTGGGGTCGGATTTGTCGCCAGGTTTGCGAGTCTCGATTTGTTGGCGACGCAAGGCGGCTGCCAGCGCCGATTGTGGGAGCGGAACGGAGCGACCGCGCAATGCACCATGCAAAAGGTGTGTGGAAATTTGCGGTGGCAACTCGGCGAGTTCGGCGCGCACCAATCCATAAAGCAGGGCGTAGAATTTGAAGTCTCGCTTCACGCCCACGCCATCTGGCGAAACAATGCCGAGGTCTTGAAACCATTCAGCGACGTGCTGCTTAATTTCCGACACGGTGCTTTCCAGCCAGTCACGCACAACAATGCGCGCTCCGTTGCCGGATAAACTCATTGCGTAGTATTTGTTATCGTCCACTTCAACCGGTGACTGCCCGGTTTGAAAAGATTTCAAAAGCGCGGCAACGGCATTTTCATCGGCACTGGCAAGTAAATCAATCGGGTCGTCTTCAATCGGCTTTCGTGTCCAATGCAAGTGCGCCGTGTCGTTGAACGTGAGTTTTTGATCGCGGCTCTTTTCGATGAGTGTGTTAAGTGCAGCACGAAATTTAACTTCGGAGTCAAAACTGATTGGCGCGTTCGCGGCTTGGGATAGACCGAGGGATTCAAACGCAGGACATTCTTTGTTAAATGAAATCAGCTTCATGTCATCGCCCAGCAATTTGATAAAACCAGTCGTCCGGCAAACTGAACCAAAACGACCCGTTGCGAGACAAACGGAGTTTTCTGTTGCTTGTTCGCCACGCTCTTTTTCACTGCGAAGCCGCCACCAATTGCGAAGTTCCGCCGACTCAATCAAGTTTTTGTCATCTACTGAAAATATAGCGTTCTCACTTGTTTTGGCTTTTGAAGCATTAAGCTGATCGTGGAGCAACTTGAGTTGCTTTTCATCGCGCAAGAAAGCTGAAAGCAGCCGAAGTTTGCTGCCAATGCCAGGACATTCGTTGGCTGCGGCATCAAGCAAGCTGACGAAATAGGCTTGGTTAATTTTCCGCTTCTCACGTTTCAAGTCTTCTTCCACAAGCAAAACAGAACGCTCCAGACTGTCACAAAGAAAATAGGAACGACCGTGTGCCACGAAATCCGGGTCGGATTTCGGACGCTCAACCCGTTTGGGTTTTGGCTTTTTATCATCCGAACTTACAGCAAGCGAAATTACGCCAGCAAGATTGCCAATCTTGTCTAGCGAGATTAGCCAGCGGACGCCAACAGTTTCAAAATTGGCGTCGCCAAGTTCGTTGCGTTCGGCGTAAGTGATAAGGGCCTGCAGCATCATGGCGCACCTCCGAGTTGCTTTTTCATTTCCGTCCAGCCGGGCACGTTGATGATGCCATTTTTGAGTTCGGCTTTGAAAAAAGTGATGCGCGGGTCGGGCTTTTCCACTTTGCCGGGCAATTGGTTTGCGGCGACATCAAGATTGAACACGTCATAAAGCATCAATCCCAAATCTGTGTCGGGATTCGGATTGGATTCCACGCGCATAGCGGATTCATCGGCCAGTTCAAAATGTGCGGGGAATTCACGGCACCCGAAAGCAACGATGGCACAAGACGCGGCGGCAGCGTTTGAACTTCATCGAACAACACGACTGAACGACCGATGTTATGCAGCTTGCGGCAATCCGACGGGCGGTTGCTGAACAAACTTTCAAAAAACTGGACGTTGGTGGTGACGACCAGTGGCGACGCCCAATTTTCCGCCGCAAGTTGTGCCCGCCGCAAACGGTCATCTTCAGCGTCACGTCCCTTATCTTTTTCGAGTTCGCGCGGCGCAACCGCACTGTGGTGCTCCAGCACATAATCTTCTCCGTCTTTTCCCAATTCTTTTTCAAATATGTCGCGATAAACTTTTGCCGTTTGCTCAATGATGCTGGTGTATGGAATTACAACGATGATTCGCCGGAAGCGTTGGGGATCGTTTTGAGCAAGTTTTGCGTTGTGATGAACGATGTGCTGTAAAGCAAACGCCAATGAAGAAAGCGTTTTGCCGCTACCGGTGGGCGCAGTCAGAGTGAACAAGTCCGGCGGCTTTTCGGCTGCATTCAGACAATCAATGAGCAATTGTTTGCGGAGTGCGTTGACCGGCCCGGTGCTGGATTTTTTCGCCAAGTGTTCTTTTAGAATTTCCAAAGCGCGTTCCGGCTGAAGGTCGGGCACGATTCTTTGTTCATTTTGCTTTGGGTCAAAATGCTTTTCCGTGTCGAGGCGGTCAGCATCTATAAGACAACTAAAAAGCATTCGCGAACGAAATGATTCAGCAAATTTGTCTTTGCTTGCCCGTTTTGAAAAACTGGGGAGTTCCAGCCCATCCTGCCGGAAAAGATTCAATAATTCGTCAATACTTTCTGGACATTGGCCGGTCAATTCCAAGCGATAATTCAAATTCGCCATTTTGAGCAAGGACTGCCGTAAGTCAGCGGCGTCAGGCAATCCCGTGTGGTGTCCATCAATCACATAGTCCACAAGTGGCACTTTTAACTCGGCAGCTTTGCGAGCTCCCGCCGCCCAATGATTGATGCCATGAATAGCCGGATTTTTAAGCCGCGCTTGAAAACGGTTGGTATATTTCCCCAAATCATGCAGCAGCCCGGCCAGTTTCGCTTCTCCGACAAGATTCAAGGGCGCGGCGAATTTTTCAGCCAAATCACCCACGTTGCGAAGATGGTCGGCCAGAAATTGCCAACGCTCCAAGTTCGGATCGGGTTTCCCGTCCGGCAGAGTCGCCGTGTGAGCGTAATAATTCATTTTGCCCGGCAAGAAATTTTTCTGGAACCATGCGAGCAATAACAAAGTGCTGGCTTTGACTCAAATGTTTTTGATCCACATTTCACGCCAACCAATTTAACCGGCGGGTGGGACAAATGCAGTCCAACCTAAAAATCCTCTCGGTTTGATAAATTTGCATGAAAACAATCCCGCACGCGAATCCATAGAGGCAAAACTTCGGAGCCGGGCGGCGGGTGCAATGTGGAGCGGAGCCGGATGAGGCGAGCAATACATTGACGCGACGACCGGCGACATATAATCGAATTTTGGATTCGCGCACACGGCAACCAGCGGATGCGTTGATTAGAGTTGATGCAAAAATTCTCGAACATCGGCTCAATGCAAATATCTCGCGTTCGTCTTGCCCTTATCTGCGGGCAATTTTTTGAAGACACCATCCCCTAACGAAATCGTTTGGAAAAAACGCGGCTCGAAACCGAGCGACAAAAAGCGGCAACGAACTTGTCACAATATGACGCCTTTTGTCGCTGGCAAATTGCCGCCAGTTGTCGCCTTTTGCCGTCAACAGTGACGCACACGGCGGCAGTGATGAAGGAAACGAGCCAATTTTCCGTCAGACATCTTCCCTAAACACAGCTTCAGGCGGCAACCGCAGACGCGAATGTTGCGCGAAATTTGCGCGAATGTTGCGTAACAAGCTCAACGTAATTAAACACCATTCAACACGGTTCAACATCAGCCGTTCATGCCGCTGGAATCATCCGGCCAAGTCACACCCAGGACAAACGCAAGGAAGCGGCGAAAAGTGGAAATTAGTTAAGGCACGCGTTACCCCTTATTTTGACAAGGTTTTTGCGACTCGCCAATTTCTCGCCGATGGTCGCGCGAAATGCTTCGCTTGTGCTAACCGTCCGTTGCCAACCGTGGTGCTTCGGATGCACCTCGCGTGATTACCACCTTGGTGCGAACCCGGTGCTAACCGTGTTGCTAACCGTGTTGCTAACCGTGTTGCTAACCGCGTTGCGAACTTTGTTGCCTCGCATGTTGCCAACCATATTGCGAATGTTCGCATCTTTCAAACTGACTCCGCGTGAATCGCCGTCTCATGGTATGGCTCGCTGCGCGTCGTCAAGGTTGTGCCTTCGGCCTCCACCTGTGACTACGCTCGCTTCGCCAAAGGCCGATGGCGATTAAGGTTTCACGCGGGAAGTGTCACGGTCGTTACTGAAGGGGCGGTGAATTGAGCAATATAGCTAAAAATTAAATCAAGACGTTTAATCAATTGTTTCTCCGGGTGGAAGCAGTTCAACTTTGGCAATGTGCGGTCCGCGCGACGTGTATAGAGAATTTTCATTTGATGGCGACGTGACATTGCTCGTTGGTGCAGCGGTTGGCGCTGGCGTGAACGGCGCGGGTTTTGCGGTCACGGCTGGCGCATTTTGAGGCGTGGCCGGGATATTTGCGGCCAGCGCGGTTTTCGCCCTCTTCCGTCGCTTGCGCGATTTCCCCCCTTCCAGGACGATGCGGCCGTATTCGGCCACACGCGCCCGGCTGGTCTTGACGCCGTGTTGTTCTAGTAATTCAGTAATGGCGGCGTAGGACGCATTTTTGCCACGCAATTCCACAATGGAATCATGGAACGGTTTCAAATTGCTGAAGGGAACGCGACTGGGATCGGGCTGGTATTCCCGAATTGCTTTGCGCAGCAATTCCAGATCGGGTGTTGTCGGTGATGTGGGTGAGGTATTCATAATTTTAGAACGGGATGGTTGAAAGCATGACGGCGGGATTCTGACGAGTCATCTTGCGAGTTGTCTTGACGGGCGTTCGGCGGCATTGCTGCTGCCACTGTCCGGCCATTGCCGGGAAGTTGCGCGGACATGACGCGAGACATTTCGCCGGATTTCTTACCGGATGGTTTGCACCCATCGCGTGGTCGTCTCGCGGGACTCCGCGCAAGTTTCGGCGAGAAATTGGCGAGCCGTAAAAACCTTACAAAGTTAAGGGGTAAGGCTTGTTTTGCATAAAGGGGCAATTCCATGACGTGCGCTTGCACTGCGCTTGATAAATTGTTGCACACGATTTTTCGTGCTTCGTGAAAATGACTGTGCAATTTTGCGGCGCAATTTGTGACGTGAATTTGAAGTGTGCCAGCGTATGCTTTTTTGCGGACGCATCGGGCATAGTCTGATTGTTGCGGACGAAAAGCTGTCATGGTTAGTCCATTGTTTCGTCGTCATCGTCCCATGTCTGCTCCACCTCGATGTCAATGATTGGCGGCGGTGATTGTATCGGCGGTTGCATCGTGAAGATGATGGCGGGAGTGACCGTGGTTGGGTTTCCTTTCATCCGTTTCCGCAAGCCACCGCTGAAAATCCAAGCGATGACCAGCAGCGCCAACCAGACGAACACGAGGTAACAATAAACGCCGTAATCCGAGATCAGGGCGTCCAGAACATTGAACACGGGATTTAGCACCGCAGCCGGATTTAAGATCATGGCGCACCCTCCGCTGAATTGACGATTGCGAGAACTGCTGCCTTGAGTGGGGCTGGAAGTTTTGCCCAAGCCGTGACAATTCGTGTCAGGTCGGGACAGGAAGGGATTGAATTTCGGGAGTCTATTCGGGAGTCATCTTCCGAATTCCCAATAAAAAATGGCGGAGAGAGGGGGATTCGAACCCCCGATACGGCTTTTGGCCGTATAACGGTTTAGCAAACCATCGCCTTCAGCCACTCGGCCATCTCTCCAACCGTTTATTTGCAAGTGTTTTTTCAAAAATTGACCGCAACGATTTAATAATCTGATACTGATATTGGATACCGATCGTATGAAAACGACAAAGGCAGCATCCACGGCTGCCAATTCCGGCAAGGAGTGGCAGAAAACACAGTTCTCAAATTTAATCCGTTACGTTCCATCAGCGACATATTTTGCAAGGATTCGTGTTCGAGGCAAGTTGATTCGCAAGTCTTTGAAAACGGACGTTCTTACAACCGCAAAACTCCGCCTTGCCGACATGGAAAAAAATGAGCGCGAAGCGGTGGAATCCAACGAGCATCTGGAATTGAAACGCATCGCCTTCAACTTCAACCGCCGCGATTACGGACGCCTGCGGCAATTGATTGACGTGTTGAACGGGTTGTGAAGTCGCGGAGCGACGACCGACAATAGCCCACGGTTTCAACCGTGGGTAAAAGATAAAAACAAACCAAGCCCCGCAGGGGCGACAAAAAATTTGCTGGTAAAAATTGGGATATCAAATAAAATCCAAAACATGAAACTAGATAGGCTGCAAAACGCGCCCGTCGAATCCTTGTTAGGCGTCATTCGCGTTTTATGAAATATCACACATCTTTGTTTATCGTGGCATTACTTGCTTTGGCTTTTACTGGTTGTTCCAAGCAGTCGGCAAAGCATACAAATCAGCAGGCTACAAATTCAGACACGATTCACACTGTCCACGGGATAGTTACAAATCACAAGGTTACAGATTTAGGCACGATTGATATTTCTGATGGGAAAGCGAGCAGCCACGTTTTACCCAATGGTGAAGTTTGCGTCATCACGCCTACCATCTTATCGAATAATATCGTTAGATTAGTCACAAGGATTGACTATACGAATTCATCGGGCACGAAGCAGACCATGACTGTCGCCTTGAAGGTTCCTTCCGGCGATACGGTTTTCTTTGACGACCCAAACACCAACGTAATTAGATTGAGGCCACGGATATTAAAATGACGCATAACAAGTAAGATAGGCTGCAAAATTTTCCTGCACACTCGACACTTCGCCCGCTGCTGGTTAATTTTCAGCCATGAATTTTCTGGTCACCGGCGGCGCGGGCTTCATCGGCTCGCACGTTTGCGAACGGCTTCTGCGCGACGGCCACAAGGTCTGGATTTTTGACGACCTGAACGATTTTTACGACCCGCAATTCAAGCAGCGCAACCTCCGCGAAGTCCAACGTGGCAAGACCTGTATGTTTGCACGCGGCGACATCACCGATTCCGCCGCGCTCCACGAAATTTTTTCTTTCGTCAAATTTGATCAAGTCATCCACCTCGCCGCTCGGGCAGGCGTGAGGCCAAGCCTCGAAAAACCTGCGCTTTACCAGCGCGTCAACGTCGAAGGCACGGTCAACGTCCTCGAAGCCGCGCGAAAATCCGGTGTCAAAAAAATCATCATCGCCTCGTCTTCGTCGGTCTACGGCTTGAATTCCAAAGTTCCGTTCAGCGAGAGCGACCCGATTTTTTCCGCCATCTCGCCTTACGCCGCGAGCAAACTCGCGTGCGAAGCGCTCGGCCACGTTTATCACCACATTTACAAAATGGACGTGACGATGCTCCGTTTCTTCACCGTCTATGGCCCGCGCCAAAGACCGGATTTGGCAATCTATAAATTTGCAAAATTGATTTCCGCCGGAAAACCAATTCCCGTTTTCGGCGACGGCAGCGCGGCGCGCGATTATACTTTCGTTTCAGACACGGTTGACGGAGTCATCGCGGCGACAAAAAAGGAATTCGGCTATGAAATTTTCAATCTTGGCGAATCGGAAACCGTTTCATTGGGCCGGATGATCGAATTGCTTGAAAGCGCGCTCGGCAAAAAAGCAATCATTGACCGCCAGCCATTGCAGCCCGGCGACGTTCCAATCACATTTGCCGACATTTCCAAAGCGCGCGCCAAGCTTGATTACAATCCGAAAGTGAAATTCGAGAACGGCATCAAATTGTTTGCGGATTGGTTTCGGAAAAGCGAAACGAAATAGCAAATTTCAGAGCCTCGTTACCTCGGCTCCTACAATTATTTTTTTGCCGGCGGCGCGTTGGTCTTGTTTTCGCTTTTGAATGCGGAACGCAGGAGCCAGTGGCGTTTCAATCCTTGAATAAAATCGTCCGAGTCCACGACGGTTTTTGAAATCCCCGAAAGCATATTTGAGTTCGCCTGAACCTGCGCGTTCAAGTTGCTCGTGATGTCGGCGACGTGATTGAGCGTCGCGTTGAGACTTACTGTCAATTGCGTCAGATTCGTGTCCGTGTGCGCGAGCAGCGAATTGACGTTGGTTAGCGCGCCTTGAATTTGTCCGTTGCCGTTTGTGCCCAGCGCCAAAACTGCGAGTCCGCCCGGCTCGCGCAATTGCGCGCTGATGTCGGCAAAATTCGTCAGCATCGGGCGCGTCTCGATGAGCGCAAGGTTCAAATTTGAAGTGGCATTGGCCGCGTTGTCCAGCACGGCGGAAAGTTTATTTGTCAGCGAAAGAATTCCCGGCAGCGCCGCCTGCGCCTGGTTGATCATCGCCTGCAACTGGTCGGCAATGGCGGGCGATTCGACGGCGCGTATCCATGCGGTGTCGTCGCCGGATTTGAAAATTTTGTAGTGATGAAACCGTCCGTCCCACGATGCCACGATGTGATGCCTGTCTTTTTCCTGATTGTCGTAGGCGTAAAGGGAATCCGCTTTCATCGCCGCGATGACTTGCAGGTTTGATTCCGTCAACACGCCGTAAGCGTGGAAGACGATGTTGGAATTTTCATCGAGGACATCCTGCGAAAGCTGCCACCGGCCGGCTTCTTCCGCCACCGACTTTTTCAGTTCGTCAACGGTCTTCACGAAAACGGGCTGCGTGACGACCAGCGCGTAGCCATTCGTGCCGCGCGTGACTTCCAACTGGCGTTTGCCGAGAAAATCCGCCGCGTTCACCTTCAAATACGAGCCGCCGGTCCAAAGGTAGCGGAAATAATCATCTTGAACCTCGAATTCGATCCTGACGTTGTTGGCGTTGCGTGGCGGCATGGCGCGGATCATCGTGATCTGGCCGACGGGAAAACCCATCATCACCACCGGATCGCCCACGTTCAAACCCGCCGAGCTTTGAAGAAAAGTGTGAAACGGTGCCTTGATCTTGAACCATCCCTTGCGTTCCGCCGTGTGATAAACGTAATAGCCGAAGCCGAAAACCAGCAGCGCCGTCGCCAGGAAAACGAACCAGCCCACGGCGCGTTCCATCCGGCTCAAGCGCGTTCGCAGTTGCGGTGTCAAATCTTGCAGTGCCATAAATTTCTTTCGTCAGATTGTCGCTTCAAGCGAAGCGGCGAGCAATTCTTTTACAACGGGTTCGTCCGCCGCCGCAACTTCGTTCCACGAACCGAGCGGGCTGAATTGCTTGTCCTTCAACAGCGCGAACCGCCGCGCGTCGTTCCGCCACGGACGCAAATCGTCCGTCGTGGCGGCAACGGTCATTGGCCGTTTGCCGGGCCATTCGTGGCCGCGACACAATTCGTCGAGAAAATGCAGCCACCAGCGCGAGTGCCGCGCGTCGAGTCCGCCGAGCGGATTGTCCAGCAGCAGAACTTCCGGTTTCAAAATCAACGCCCGCGCCAGCGCCGCGCGTTTCAGCCAATTTGCGCTGACGTAGGTCGGCACATTGTCCGCAAACGGCGTCAATTCCATCAATTCCAGCAGCGTTTGCGTTTCGCGGTTCACGGCCTCATCCGATAAATTGCGATGATACCGCAACGGCAGCGCGATATTTTCCGCAATGGTCAGATGATGAAATAATTTCGGGGTTTCAAAAACAAATCCAAGCCGCAGCCGGTCGGCGAGCCGCGATTCGTCGAACAGTTGCGTCTCGTTTCCAAAAAATTTGTAGCTGCCTTTCAGCGGCGCCATCAATCCGGCGGTCGTCATCAGAAAATCGCTTTTGCCGGAATTTTGCCGCCCGGCGACGACCCAAAATTCTCCCGGCGCGACCGTCCAGTTCACTTCCTCAATCACCATTAAACCAAGATCGTGGATTGCGCCGACGTCCACGCCGCGCATTTCAATCGCCGGTATGTTTTGATTTTCGCTCATGTGACGAGGTAAAGCAGGATGAAAATCGCGTCAATCAGGACGCACACAATAATCCCCTGCGACACGGCGCGAACGGCCACGCGCGAAATTTCCGGCAGCCGCAACGGTTGCGCCAGCCCGTGATAACACGTCACGATCGCGATGAAAAATCCGAACGCGCCGGCCTTCAACGCCAGCAGCGCGAAATCCAGCCATCTCAATGAATCGGCCAGTTGCTTGAAATAATCCCCCGGCGTCAGCGGCACGTCCTGCAAAAACGCGAACAAATAGCCGCTCGCCAGCGCGCCGAGAATCAAATAGACCGTCAGCGAAAAAACTCCGAGCGTCATTCCGATGACGCGCGGCACGATCAAATAATGCACCGGGTCAATGCCGAGCGCCTCGAGCGCCTCGACTTCGCCCATCGCGCGCGCCGTGCCGAGTTCAATCACGTTCGCCGTGCCCACGCGCGCCAGCACCAGCATCGCCGCCAGCAGCGGGCCGAGTTCGCGCACGATGACAATCACCATCACCGTGCCGATGTAATTGGTCGCGCCGAAATGCGCCAAAGCCGAAACCGTCTGCCCGATGACGAGAAAACCCAGCGCGATGGCGAGGAACAAAAACATCGGCAGTAATTTTGTTCCCGCGCGGGAAATTTGCCGCCGCACGAGCGGTTGGATCACATTGCGCGCCACGCCGGATTTTTTCAAAATGACGCCCAGCGTGATGAGTGCAAACGCGCCGAGTCCCTGCACCGTGAGCAGAAATAAAAATAATTTCCGGCCGAGATAATCCGTGTAAGTGCGCGGCAGCGGCGCGCGCCGCAGCCACTGCTTTTCAGACAAATGAAACGCGCTGGTCAGTTTTCCTTGCACGCCGCCAGCGTAAGACCGTCTGGCGCATTGGTCAAAGATTTTAACGCAAAGACCAAAGGCGCGAAGGCGCAAAGATTTCCAAGTATGGCTCAAATTAGCGTCTTTGCTTCTTTGCTTCTTTGCGTTAGATGTTTTCCCGTGACGCAAGCCCAAGCCAGAAAACGCCACGCGCAACTTGTTGAAGAAATTCACGCGCATGACTACGCCTATTACGTCGAGGCGCAACCAAAAATCTCCGACCGCGATTACGACCGGCTGTATCACGAATTGCTCGAACTCGAAAAAATTTTTCCCGAACTCGCCGCGCCCGATTCGCCGAGCCAGCGCGTCGGCGGCGAGCCGTTGAGCGAATTCAAATCCGTCCGGCATTCTGTGCCGATGTTGAGCCTCGACAACACTTACTCCGAGGAGGAAATCCGCGACTTCGTCAAACGCCTGGAAAAACTTTTGTCCGGCGAAAAATTGGATTGGATCGTGGAACCAAAATTGGACGGCGTTGCCATCAGTTTGCGTTACGAAAACGGCGTGCTCGTCACCGGCGCGACGCGCGGCAACGGCACCGAAGGCGACGACGTCACCGCAAACCTGAAAACCATCCGCAGCGTGCCGCTGAAGGTGCAAAGTGGGGCAGGCATCTTGCCTGCCAAAGACAGGCTGGAAGCCTGTCCCACTATGCTCGAAGTGCGCGGCGAAGTGTTCATGCCGGTCGCCGGTTTTGAGAAATTAAACGCCGAGCGCAAGGCGGCGGGCGAGGAACTTTACGGCAATCCGCGCAATACCGCCGCCGGTTCGCTCAAGCAACTCGACCCAAAACTCGTCGCCAAACGTCCGCTCGACATCGTCGTTTATAATTTGGGAAAAGTTGAAAGCGCGAGCGCGCATCCAAAAACGCACACGGAAGTTTTGGATTGGCTCAAATCGCTCGGTTTCAAAACGCCGGAAAAAATCTGGCATTGCCATTCCGCCGACGAATTGATTTCCGCAATTAACGAACTCGACAAAGTCCGCAAAAATTTTCCTTACGAAACCGACGGCGCCGTCATCAAATTGAATTCCTTTGCGCAACGCGAACGCGCCGGGTTCACCGCCAAGGCGCCGCGCTGGGCCATCGCCTATAAATACGCCGCCGAACAGGCCGAGACAAAATTAAATGGAATCACGATTCAAGTCGGGCGCACCGGCGCGCTCACGCCCGTGGCCGAACTCGAACCGATTTTTCTCGCGGGCAGCACCATCAGCCGCGCCACGCTGCACAACGAGGACGAAATCAAACGCAAGGACATCCGCATTGGCGACACCGTCGTCATCGAAAAAGCGGGCGAAGTAATTCCCGCAGTCATCAGCGTCGTCGAAGCAAAACGCCCGCGCAACGCCGGGCCGTTTGATTTTGAAAAATTTCTCCACGGCAAATGTCCGGTGTGCGGCGGAAAAATTTCGCGCGACCCGGATTATTCCGCGTGGCGCTGCGAAAATTTGCAATGCCCGGCGCAGGCGACCCGGCGATTGGAATTTTTCACCGCGCGCGGCGCGCTGGACATCGAAAGCGTCGGCGGAATTGTCGCGGACAAATTGGTCGAACGAAATCTGGTTCGCGAGCCGCTGGATTTGTTTGAATTGAAATTGGAACAACTCGCCACGCTCAATCTCGGCAATGAAGAATCGCCACGAACTTACGGCGAGAAAAATGCGACGAAGGCGATTGCGGCGATTGAGCGTGCCAAAACCTTTCCGCTGTCGCGCTGGATTTTTGCGCTCGCAATTCCCGACGCTGGCAAAACGACGGCGCAGGATTTGGCGAAGTTTCACGAGACGATTGACGGAGTTGCAAAATCACAACTGCTCAAAGACATTTTAGATTATCACGAAAAAATTTCAGAATTGCCCGGCTTGCGCCGCGAGAATCCTGAACGCCATGAGCGATTGAAAAAGGAAATTGCCGAAGTCGCCGACCGATTGATTGCATCCCATTTCGCCGCGCCGTCGAAAAAGCGCAGTGGCGCAGGCTTCCAGCCTGCTGGCGGGCAGGATGCCCGCCCCACTAAAAAAGCGGAAAAAGAATTGGGCATTGTCACCAAAGTCGGACCTGTTGTGGCCAAAAGTGTTTTGGATTTCTTCGCGTCGCAAAATGGAAAACAGATTTTGCGGCGGATGAAAGAACTGGAAATTCACCCGGCAAGCGAAAAGATTTCCGCAACGAAGGCCGCCGGATTGCCGTTTGCCGGAAAAACTTTTGTTCTCACCGGCACATTGCCGACGATGACGCGCGAGAAGGCAACCGATGAAATTCGCGCGCGTGGCGGCGGCGTGGCTGGAGCAGTCAGCAACAACACGGATTTTGTCGTCGCCGGTGAAGAAGCGGGTTCAAAATTGGAAAAGGCGCGGAAACTTGGGATAAAAATCCTGCCGGAAAAGGAATTTCTGGCAATGCTGGGATCCGGTTCAAAAGACACGCAGAAAAAAACCGGCGAACTTTTCTAAAATGAAAGCGGGCGGTTCATCGGCTCGTCATGTGCCAGATGATTTTCGCAGACGCGGAAAAAATCTGCCGTAGTCGCCACGCGGCGGATTTCGTGCAGGAATTTTTCGCCCACGCCTTCACCGATGAAGTTCATGAATTTTTTCATCCGCATCACCTGCGACGATTCCGGCACGCCCGGAGTAATTTCATTGTCCCATAATTCGCGGATGTAATTCAAAACGTCGCGGCCGGTCGGCAATTTGCTAAAGTGGCGCAGGCTTCCAGCCTGCGAATTCCTGTTTTCGCTGAACACAGGCAAGATGCCTGTGCCACTAATTTCAGCGCGGATCTGGTCGAACAGCCACGGATTGCGGATCGCGCCGCGCCCGATCATCAAGCCGCGCACATTTGTTTCGGAAATTATTTTTTGCGCCTGTGCCGCGCTGTGGACATTGCCATTCGCAAAAACTGGACAGCGTAATTCTTTCGCAGCTTGCGCGATCAAATCGTAGCGCACGCCGGGCCGATACATTTGTTTGACCGTGCGCGCGTGGACGGTGAGCAGGTCAATCGGATGTTTCGCAAAAACTTTCAGCAGGGCGTCGAATTCTTCCGGCGATTCAAAACCGAGCCGCGTTTTGACCGTGAACGGAATCGTCACCGCGTCGCGCAGCGCGCCGAGGATGGCGTCAATTTTTTGCGGCTCGCGCAAGAGTCCGCCGCCCGCGCATTTGCGATAAACAATCGGCGCGGGACAGCCGAGGTTCAGGTCAATCGCGGCGACGGGATAATTTTGCAACTCCTTCGCCGCGCGCACGAGCGACGGAATGTCGTTGCCGATGAGTTGCGCGATGATTGGTTTGCCGGTCGGATTTTCCGTGATGGATTTGAGTATCCATTTTTCCAGATGCGAGACGGCGTGGATGCGGAAAAATTCCGTCCAATAAACATCCGGCCCGCCGTAGCGCGCGACAACGCGCATGAATTCGAGCGTCGTCACATCCTGCATCGGCGCGAGGGACAGCACGGGCGCGGGCGAGCGGAGCAGTTGTAAAAATGTTTCGGACGGCGTCATGCGGCGGAAAAATTCAATTGCGAATCATCAATGTCCAAGCCGCTTGCGCCATTTCTGCGGGTCTTGCGAGCAATGAAAAATGGAATAGATGACGATGGCGTCATCCGTCGGTTCGTAAAAAATCTCGTAGGGAAAACGGCGCATGAACGCGCGGCGAAATTCGTCCACGGCCACGCGATAAATTTCCGGCTGACGCTGGACGGTCAGGATGCGGGCTTCGAGGCAGCGGAGAAATTCCTCGCCCAGTCCCGGCTCACGGCTTTCATACCAGTTGTAGGTTTCCGCGATGTCGTCATCGGCCTCGGACGTGAAAATAACGCACCCGATCATTTTGCGCGGGCGTGACTTTTGACTTCCGCCCAAGTGCGCCCGGAGTTTGGATGCTGCTGGAAATGCTCTTTGCGGCGGCGCAATTCGGCGCGTTTCTCATCGGATACCGGCGGGGCGGCATCTTCTGCCGCGATGCTGTCCCAAAGGTCTTCCACCAGTTCGAGCCGTTCGGCGCGACCGAGTTTGAAAAGCGGTGCGAATTCAGTTTTCATTCCGGCAGGAAGATAATTTACCGGACTGGATTTGCAAGCGTTGGAAGAACGTGGCAACCCGCCCAAATGCCAGGCACGGGCTTTCACGCAATTCTGCGCTGGTAAGATTTGATTTCACCCGATATTTTATCGGCAATGTCGCAGAGATTGATGTTGTTTCCGCGAGGTGTTGAATCCGTCCTTGCGGCGACCGCCTGATTTTATAAATGTAACCGGAGATTAACCGGCCATGTCCGCCATGCAGATCAAAAAACAGTTCTCCATCATCAAACACCTCAAGGTGGGGCAGAAGCTCGCGTTGATGGGCGTCGTCTTCATGATTCCCTTTGCGGTGGTGACTTACAATCTCATCACCTCGGTGGACACGCTCGGCGTGAAATTCGCCGACAAGGAAAGCCGCGGCCTGGAATACTGCGCGCCGCTTTTGAAATTGCTTCCGGCCTTGCAGGAACGCCGGGAATTGATCTGCCTGGCGACGCCGGAAAATCCGCTCAAGGAACAACTGTCCGCGAACGCAGGGGAAATCAAACGCCAGATTCAGGCCGTTGACGAAGTGAACTCCCGCCTCAATCCGGTTTTGAACACCACGGTGAAATGGGAAGTGCTCAAAGCTGAATGTCTCGCGTGGATTGAACAAGGGCAGGAGAAATCACTGGACGACGCTTTCAGCCGAAACAGCCGGATCATCGGCGACACCTTGGCGTTCATCACCTACGCTGGAGACACTTCCAACCTGACGCTTGATCCAGACCTTGACTCCTATTATTTGATGGACGTTCTGGTCTTCAAAGGGCCGAAGCTTGCGGAATTGCTGGCTGAAGCCGGAACATTGAGCCACGGAAGCGTGACCGGAATGGACTGGCCGGAACGCCGCCACCAACTGCCGCTGCTGGCCGCGCTCATCGGGGACGTCCGGATTGATTTCAACACGGATTTGGAAAAGGCTTTTGACGCCAACGGCAGCCTGCCCGCCAAACTGGCGCTTCCGCATGAAACGGCCGACGCCGCCATCCAGCAAATTTTGGACGGGGCAACGCGCACGGCGGCGCAGGTTTCGCCGGCAGCCGGCGCGGAAAAATCGAACGTCACGGCGCAGCTTTCCCCGTTGTTCCAAATGGAATCCGATGCGTCGGATGTCCTGCAGGTTTTGCTCGGAAAGCGGATTGACCGGCTGCAAAGCGGCGTGACGCACACGCTCATCTGGGCCGGGTTGGGATTGTTGCTGGTGTCAGTGATAGGATTTTTGATTTCGCGCGACATCACGGCATCGTTGAGCGGCCTGGCGGGAATGGCGCGGGAAATGGCGTCGGGCAATTTTGACACGGCCATCATGGTCGCCCAGCGTCGCGACGAAATGGGCGAACTGGGCCGGACTTTTAACAGCGTGGTCACATCGTTGAAAGAAGCGCAGCCCCGGCAGCAATTGGAAGCGCAGAGCGAGCGCATGATTTTGCGGCGGCTGGTGGATTTGATTCCCGATCCGATTTTAATCAAGGATCGCGACGGCAAATACGTCTGGATCAGCCGCGCCAAAATGGAGGAACTGGGCGTGAAGGATTTGAAAGACGTCATCGGCAAAACCGTGTTTGATTTCTTCGACCGCCCATCGGCGGAAGCCTTCAAGCAAGCCGAGGATCAAGTGCTGCAGACCGGCCAGATGATTCTCAACCTCAAGGAAAAAGTCGTGAAACTTGACGGCTCGACGCACTGGCATCTCACCACAAAAGTTCCCTGGCGCGATGACGACGGCAACATCCTCGGCCTGATGTCCATGAGCCGGGACATCACCGAGAGTGAAAGGCTTTCCGAAGTGTCGCAGGCCAAGTCGCGGCTGCTGGCCACGATGAGCCACGAAATCCGCACGCCGATGAACGCCATCATCGGCATGACGGAACTGACGTTGAACACGCGGCTCAACCACACGCAGCGCGAATATCTCGAAACCGTCAGAAATTCCGCCGAGTCGTTGCTGACGCTGCTTAACGACATTCTCGATTTCTCAAAAATCGAGGCGGGCAAGGTCGAGCTGGAGAAAATTAATTTTGATCTGCGCGACACTTTGGGCGAAGTGGTGCAAACCCTCGCGGTGCGCGCGCACTCGAAGGGATTGGAATTGACCCTGCACATCCGGCCTGATGTTTCCGACGCGCTCGTGGGCGACCCGCACCGGCTGCGGCAGATCATGTTGAACCTGATCGGCAACGCGCTGAAATTCACAAAAGACGGCGAAGTCAGCGTGCAAGTCAGCCAGGAACGCAAGAGCGATTCCGAAGTCTGGCTGCGCTTTGCCGTCAAGGACACCGGCATCGGCATCACAGTTGAACAGCGCGCAAAACTTTTTCAGGCGTTTGAACAGGCGGACACTTCGACCACGCGCGAATACGGCGGCACCGGACTCGGACTGGCGATCAGCGGGCAACTGGCTTCGCTCATGGGCGGAAAAATCGAAGTCGAGAGCGAGCCGGGCGAAGGCAGCACCTTCGCCTTCACCGCGCGGTTCGGCATCGGCACCGTTGTCGCCGGCCGTCCCGCGCAGCCGACGACGCTTTCAGATTTGCAAGTGCTGGCCGTGGACGACAACCCGACCAATCGCGTCATCCTCGACGAAATGCTGACGAGCTGGGGAATGAACGTCGTCAAGGCGAACAACGCCTTTGAAGCCCTGGCCGAGGTCAAAAAACGCGATCACAGTTTTTCACTCGTCATCACCGACGCCAATATGCCGGGCGCAAACGGATTTGAACTGGCCTCGTGGCTCAAACAGGATGACGCCTCCAAAAACAGCAAGATCATCATGCTGACCTCCGCCGGACGGCCCGACGACGCCGAGCGTTGCCGCGAACTCGGCGTGGACGCGACCCTGACCAAGCCCGTCAAGCAATCCGCGCTGTTCGACGCCATCGCGAATGTTTTCGGCCACGGAAAAAACGCCGCCAGGCCGAAGCCGAGCCACGCCGACCACATTGACGCCGCCGGAAAGCAGCGGCCATTGCACATTCTTCTGGCCGAGGACAACGTCACCAACCAGCGTCTCGCCGTCATCAATCTTGAATCATGGGGACACCGCGTCATCATCGCCGACAACGGCGAGAAAGCGGTCGCTGCAGTGGAGAAGGAAAATTTCGACCTCGTGCTGATGGACATCCAAATGCCCAAAATGAGCGGCTTTGAAGCGACCGCCGCCATCCGCAAACGCGAACAAAAATCCGGCGGGCACGTTCCCATCATCGCCATGACCGCCAACGCCATGGCGGGCGACCGCGAAAATTGCCTTGAAGCGGGCATGGACGATTACGTCACCAAACCCATCCGCTATCCACAATTGCTCGCCGCGATGCAAAGGGTCGTGCCGGACATTTTTCTGGGGGAAACAAAGCCGGTCGCGACGGCAAAAAAAATTCAGGAAAAAGAAACCAGCTTTGGAACCGACCCGTCCATTGAACGCCTCATTTTTGACAAGGCAACGCTGATGGAAAGCGTCGGCGGCAACATTGATTTGTTGCGCGAAGTCGTCGGCCTTTTTCTCAATTCAGACGCGCCGCGCCTCCTCGCCGATCTCGGCGACGCGACGGCAAAACGCGACGCGCAAGCCTTGCAGGCGGCGGCGCACGGCCTCAAGGGTTTGCTCGGCGAATTGCGCGCCGACCACGCCGCCGAAATGGCGCGCAGCCTCGAAGCCAGCGGACATTCCGGGGATTTGACCGGACTGGACGCGCGCGCCGCCGCCCTGATTTCCGAAATGGAAAAACTCAAACGCCAGTTGCAGCAGTTGGTCGGGGACAAATAAAACATTGCTTGCCCTGATTTTTTGGAAATC
>DASXED010000092.1:0-53685 GCA_036490295.1 Verrucomicrobiia bacterium
ATCGGCCAGTATTACGTCCCGCGCCTCATCGCACCGGGCGGCGACGCGGGCATGGGCAAGGGTATGGACGGCCACGCGGGAAAAGACCTCATCATCAAAGTTCCCTGCGGCACGCTCGTGTGGCGAAATCCTGCGCCGGCAAAACCTGTGGAAGAAGATTCCGAGGACGACGATGAGAACGAGGGCGAGTCAGAAAATAAAAATCCGATGTTCAGCACGAGCACGGGCAAACGTCCGTTGCTGCGCCGCGCGGCCAGCGGTCGCGCGATGGAAATTGATTTGTCGAAGGACGACGCGGACGCTGAAAAACTTTCCGTCCTTTCACCCAAAGGTGAACTCGTCGCCGACCTCACGCAGCACGGACAGCAATTTGTTTTGTGCAAAGGCGGACGCGGCGGACTGGGCAACCGCAATTTCGCCACCGCCGCGCGCCAGACACCGCGCTTCGCGCAGCCGGGCGAACCGGGCGACGAAGGCGATTTTCTGCTCGAACTGCGCATCGTCGCGGAAGTCGGCCTCGTCGTCATCGTCGTCCTCGGAATCTTCTTCCACCGGTTGTGCCGGTGCGGGATTTCGCCACACGAGCGTGCCGCAGGGGACTTTGATGATGAGGTCTTTTCCCGCGTGACCGTCCATGCCCTTGCCCATGCCCGCGTCGCCGCCCGGCGCGATGAGGCGCGGGACGTAATACTGGCCGATGAGATTGTTCAGGTCGTGGTCGGCCTGCAAGATGACGCTGCCGCCGCGCCCGCCGTTGCCGCCGCTCGGCCCGCCCTTGGTGATGTAAGCCTCGCGATGGAACGCGACGCAGCCTTTGCCGCCGTGCCCCGCCTGCGCGTAAATTTTTATTTCGTCAATGAACATGAAATCATCTTGCCGTGAAAAGGCGTAAAAGGCGCGGATAAAATTTCCGAACGAAAATAATTCTAAAATTTATGTGTGCGCGAATTTTCAAAAGGACGGCGGATGATTCCCCTTTTTCGTGGAGGAGTCCGGGTTGAGGGAAAGCGAACCAATGTAGTTAAGAAGGCCAATTTGAAGGAGGCAAGGCCAGTCCGTTTCAGCAAATCCAAAAAATGCAATTTGCAATTCCCGAATTCATTAAACTGCAAACTGCAAAGTGATTTTTGCTCCAAAAAATCCAAAAATGGAATTAGTTTTGCAATGTTTTCAGGGCTTGGAGAAAATTTCATAAAATTGAAATTGTCTGGCACATTTTTTGCAGGACTTGAACGGTTTTACAAAAAATTTGAAAGGTTAATCCGATTTTTGAACAGGCATCTCGCGCGGCGATCCATGTAAAAAAGCGGCGAGTGGTGAAGGAACGTGAAATCAGTCAGTCAGTTTTCATTAAAACATTATGAAAAATGCAACATCAGTTCATCTTCGCGCCAATCGTGTTGTTTTGGACGAGGACACTTTCAAACGCCAGCTTCTGGCCACGCTGACTTCTCTCACGGAAGGCGATTTTTCCGCAAGGTTGCCGTCGGATTTGACCGGTCTGGACGGAAAACTGGCGGATACTTTCAACCAAGTCGCCGCGCGCATGGAGCGTTTCGGCGAAAATGTTTCGCGTTTGCGCAACGAAGTCGGGCGCAAAGGAAAAATCGGCGAGCGGATGCCGATGGGCGATGCCGTTGGCGGCTGGGCGGACCGGATTGAATCCATCAATTCGCTTGTGGATGATCTTTCTCAGCCGACGGTGGAAACTGCGCGCGTCATCGGTGCCGTGGCGAAAGGCGATTTGTCGCAGTCCGTGCCGCTCGAAGTCGCCGGTCGTCCGCTGCAAGGCGAATATCTGCGCACGGCAAAACTGGTCAACGGAATGGTGGCGCAGCTCGCCGGATTTTCCGTGGAAGTGATTCGTGTCGCGCGCGAAGTCGGCACGGAGGGAAAACTCGGCGGTCAGGCGCAGGTCAAGCGCGTCTCCGGCGTGTGGCGCGAATTGACGGAATCAGTGAACCAAATGGCCGGAAATTTGACCGCGCAAGTCCGCAACATCGCGGAAGTCACGATTGCCGTGGCGAACGGCGACCTTTCCAAAAAAATCACCGTGGACGTGCGCGGTGAAATTTTGCAGCTCAAGGAAGCGATCAATACGATGGTGGATCAATTGCGCTCGTTCGCGGCGGAAGTCACGCGCGTCGCGCGCGAGGTTGGCACGGAAGGAAAACTCGGCGGTCAAGCCGCCGTGCCGGGCGTTGCCGGAACGTGGAAAGATTTGACCGACAACGTGAATTCCATGGCATCCAATTTGACCGGCCAAGTTCGCAACATCGCGCAAGTGACGACCGCCGTCGCACGCGGCGACCTTTCGCGCAAAATCACCGTGGACGTGAAAGGCGAAATTCTCGAACTCAAGGACACAATCAACGTCATGGTTGACCAGTTGAATGGTTTCGCTTCCGAAGTGACTCGCGTCGCCCGCGAAGTTGGCACGGAAGGAAAATTGGGCGGACAAGCTGTCGTGCCCGGCGTTGCTGGAACCTGGAAAGATTTGACGGACAACGTGAATTCCATGGCTTCAAATTTAACCGGCCAAGTCCGCAACATCGCCGAAGTCACGACGGCTGTGGCGAAAGGAGATTTGTCGCGCAAAATCACGGTGGACGTGAAAGGCGAAATTCTCGAATTGAAAAATACCATCAATACGATGGTTGACCAGTTGAACGGTTTCGCGGCGGAAGTCACGCGCGTGGCACGCGAAGTCGGCACGGAAGGAATTCTCGGCGGTCAGGCGGAAGTTCCCGGCGTCGGCGGCACATGGAAAGATTTGACGGACTCCGTGAACGCGATGGCGACGAATCTCACGGCGCAAGTCCGCAACATCGCCGAAGTCACGACGGCTGTGGCCAAAGGCGATTTGTCCCGCAAAATCACCGTGGATGTGAAAGGCGAAATTCTCGAATTGAAAAACACCATCAACACGATGGTTGACCAGTTGAACGGTTTTGCGTCCGAAGTGACTCGAGTCGCACGTGAAGTCGGCACGGAAGGAAATCTTGGCGGTCAGGCGGAAGTTCGTGGTGTCGCGGGCACGTGGAAAGATTTGACGGACAACGTCAATTCAATGGCATCCAACTTAACTTCACAGGTCCGCAACATTGCAGAAGTGGCGACGGCTGTCGCGCGTGGCGATTTGTCGCGTAAAATCACGGTGGACGTGAAGGGGGAAATTCTCCAGTTGAAGAACACGATCAACACGATGGTTGACCAGTTGAACGGATTTGCATCTGAAGTTACGCGCGTCGCGCGTGAAGTTGGGACGGAGGGAAATCTCGGCGGTCAGGCGCAAGTCCGCGGCGTGGCGGGAACATGGAAGGATTTGACGGACAACGTGAATCTGATGGCCGCGAATTTGACCGGCCAAGTCCGCAACATCGCCGACGTAACGACCGCCGTGGCGAAAGGCGATTTGTCTCGCAAGATCACCGTGGATGTGAAAGGCGAAATTCTCGATTTGAAAAACACGATCAACACGATGGTTGACCAGTTGAACGGATTCGCGGCGGAAGTCACCCGCGTGGCGCGCGAAGTTGGAACCGAAGGAAAACTTGGCGGCCAGGCTGAAGTTCCCGGCGTCGCGGGAACCTGGAAAGATTTGACCGACAATGTGAATTCCATGGCGTCCAACCTGACCGGCCAGGTTCGCAACATCGCTGACGTGACGACCGCCGTCGCCAAAGGCGATTTGTCGCGCAAAATCACCGTGGACGTGCGCGGTGAAATTTTGGAATTAAAAAACACCATCAACACGATGGTTGACCAGTTGAACGGATTTGCGTCCGAAGTCAGCCGCGTGGCGCGGGAAGTCGGCACGGACGGAAAACTCGGCGGTCAGGCACAAGTGCCGGGCGTCGCGGGCACATGGAAAGATTTGACCGACAATGTGAACTCAATGGCTTCAAATTTGACCGGCCAAGTCCGCAATATCGCGGAAGTCACAACCGCCGTGGCGCGCGGCGATTTGTCGCGCAAAATCACCGTGGATGTGAAGGGCGAAATTCTGGAATTGAAGAACACGATCAACGTCATGGTGGATCAATTGAACGCATTCGCGTCTGAAGTCACGCGCGTCGCGCGCGAAGTCGGAACGGAAGGAAAACTCGGCGGTCAGGCGCTCGTGCCGGGCGTCGCGGGAACGTGGAAAGATTTGACGGACAACGTGAATTCCATGGCGTCGAATTTGACCGGCCAAGTTCGCAACATTGCCGAAGTGACGATTGCCGTCGCGAACGGCGATTTGTCGCGCAAAATCACCGTGGACGTTCGCGGCGAAATTTTGCAATTGAAAGAAACGATCAACACGATGGTTGAGCAGTTACGTTCGTTTGCTTCTGAAGTTACGCGCGTCGCGCGCGAAGTTGGAACGGAAGGTCGTCTCGGCGTGCAAGCGGTTGTGCCGGGCGTCGCGGGAACTTGGAAAGATTTGACGGACTCGGTAAATGCGATGGGCGCGAACCTCACGGCGCAAGTCCGCAACATCGCCGACGTGACGACGGCCGTGGCGCGCGGCGATTTGTCGCGCAAAATCACCGTGGACGTGAAAGGCGAAATTTTGGAATTGAAGAACACGATCAACACGATGGTTGACCAGTTGAATTCGTTCGCGTCGGAGGTCAGCCGCGTCGCGCGCGAAGTCGGCACGGACGGAAAACTCGGCGGTCAGGCGCAAGTGCCGGGCGTCGGCGGCACCTGGAAAGATTTGACGGACAACGTGAATTTCATGGCGGCGAATTTGACTGACCAGGTTCGCGGCATTGTGAAAGTGGTGACGGCGGTCGCGAACGGAAATTTGCGCCAGAAATTGACCGTCGAGGCAAAAGGCGAAGTCGCCGCGCTCGCGGACACCATCAATAACATGACGGACACGCTGGCGACGTTTGCCGAGCAGGTCACGAACGTCGCGCGCGAAGTCGGCGTCGAAGGACGGCTCGGCGGGCAGGCGAACGTGCCGGGCGCGGCGGGAACGTGGAAAGATTTGACGGGCAACGTGAATTTGCTCGCGGCGAATTTGACGACGCAAGTTCGCGCGATTGCGGAAGTTGCGACGGCGGTGACGAAAGGCGATTTGACGCGCTCAATCCAAGTTGAAACGCGCGGCGAAGTCGCGGAATTGAAAGACAACATCAACACGATGATCGGCAATTTGCGCGTGACGACGGAAACGAATCAGGAACAGGATTGGTTGAAAACGAACCTCGCGAAATTCACGAGCATGTTGCAGGGGCAGCGCGATCTGTTCACGGTCGGGCAAATGCTTTTGTCCGAACTTGCGCCGCTCGTCGGCGCGCAGCAGGGCACGATTTACCAGATGGAAGCGGGCGACGATAATAAATGGACGCTGCGTTTGCTCGCCGGTTACGCGCAGCGCACCGACCAGCCGAAGCACATTCTCGTCGGCGAAGGTTTGGTCGGCCAGTGCGCGGTCGAGAAGGAACGCATTTTGCTCACCGACGTAAAATCGGATTACACGCACATTGAATCAAGCCTCGCCGCCGCGCGTCCGGCGAGCATCGTCGTGCTGCCGGTGCTGTTTGAAGGCCAGACGAAAGCGGTGATCGAACTCGCGTCGCTCAAGCCGTTCAACGTGACGCACCTCACGTTCCTCGAACAATTGACGCAATCCATCGGCGTCGTGCTCAACACAATTGAGGCGACGATGCGCACGGAAAATTTGCTGCAACAATCGCAGCAACTCACCGGCGAATTGCAGTCGCAACAAAAAGAACTGCAGCAGACGAACGAAGAATTGGCGCAAAAGGCGCGGCAACTCGCCGAGCAAAACGTCGAGGTCGAGCGCAAAAGCCAGGAAGTCGAGCAGGCGCGTCGCGCGCTCGAGGAAAAAGCGGCGGAACTCGCGCTCACGTCGAAATACAAGTCGGAATTTCTGGCGAACATGTCGCACGAATTGCGGACGCCGCTCAATTCCATTTTGATCCTCGGGCAGCAGCTTGCGGAAAATCAGGGCGGCAACCTGACGACGAAGCAGATGGAATTCGCGCGCAACATTTATTCCTCCGGTTCGGATTTGCTCAATTTGATCACGGACATTCTGGATTTGTCGAAGATCGAATCCGGCACGGTGACGGTCGAGGCCGAGGAAATCGGGTTCACCTCGCTGCGCGATTCCGTCGAGCGCAACTTCCGGCACATCGCGGATTCAAAAAGCCTTCCGTTCCACGTCGAATTCGATCCGGCGCTGCCGCGCGCGATGACGACCGACCCGAAACGGTTGCAGCAGATTTTGAAAAATCTTTTGTCGAACGCGTTCAAATTCACGGCGCACGGGCACGTGACAATTAAAGTCGCGCCAGCAGTCACGGGCTGGAGCGCCGATCATTCCGCTCTCGGACGGACGCAAAATGTCGTTTCATTTTCCATCATGGATTCGGGCATCGGCATCGCGCCGGAAAAACAGAAGCTGATTTTCGAGGCGTTCCAGCAGGCCGACGCCGGCACGAGCCGGAAATACGGCGGCACGGGTTTGGGTCTGGCAATTTCGCGCGAACTGGCGACGTTGCTCGGCGGTGAAATCCGCTTGCAGAGCGTGCCGGGCGAAGGCAGCGTGTTCACGCTCTATTTGCCGCTGACATTTGCCGGCAACGTGGCGGCCATCACGCGGCAAACATCAGCGCAGCCGGTTATCCTGCCCGCTCCGCGCGAGGAAAACATTCCCGACGACCGCGATTCGATCCAGTCGGGCGACAGCGTGCTGCTGATCGTCGAGGACGATCCGCATTACGCGCGCGTTCTCGTCGGCTTGGCGCGCGACAAAGGTTTCAAGGCGATTTCCGCCACGCGCGGCCACGCGGCGATCGCGCTGGCGCGGCAATTTTTACCGACGGCCATCACGCTGGACATTTTCCTGCCGGATATGCTCGGCTGGACGGTCTTGAATAATTTGAAACTTGATCCGGCGACGCGGCACATTCCGGTTCAAATCATTTCCATCGAGGAAGAACGCCAGCACGGTTTGTCGCACGGCGCGTTTTCCTACACGATCAAACCGGCGACGACGGAAGGTTTGGTGGAATGTTTCGACCGCATCAAACAATTCGCCGGCCCGCGCACGAAACGATTGCTCGTCGTCGAGGACAACGAAGTCGAACGCAAAAGCGTCGTGGAATTGCTCGGACACGACGACATTGAAATCAGCACCGTCGGCACGGGCGCGGAGGCGTTTGACACGTTGCTTGACCGTCCGTTTGATTGCTGTGTGCTTGATTTGCGTTTGCCTGACATGAGCGGTTACACATTGCTGGAAAAAATGCAGGGCGAACCGAGCCTGCGCGAAGTGCCGGTCGTCGTTTTCACCGGCAAAGAACTGGAAGCCGACGAGGAAAAACAATTGCGGACGCTGGCGAAAAGCATCGTGCTGAAAGACGTGCAATCGCCGGACAGATTGTTCGACGAAACCGCGCTGTTTTTGCATCGCGTCGTGGCGGATTTGCCGGAAGCGAAACAACAGATGCTCGCGCGGCTGCACAATTCCAACGAGGCGTTGCGCGGGCGCAAGGCGCTCGTGGTGGACGACGACGCGCGAAACATTTTTGCGCTGACGACGGTTTTGGAAAATCACGAAATGGAAGTCGTGAGCGCGACAAACGGGCGGCAGGCGATTGAAATCATCCAGAACACGCCGGATTTGAGCGTCGTGCTGATGGACATCATGATGCCGGAAATGGACGGCTACGAGACGCTGCACGAGATTCGGAAAATCCCGGAATTCCGCTCGCTGCCGATTCTCGCGCTTACCGCGAAGGCGATGAAAGGCGACCGCGAAAAATGCCTTGAGGCCGGCGCGTCGGATTACATCGCCAAGCCGGTCAACACGGATCAACTGGTTTCGCTCTTACGGGTTTGGCTCCATCGCTGAACTAAAATGAAAATTGATTTTGAAACTCGAAGAATTCATCAAAACGCAGATCAAGTCGGTGGACGAACTCCGCGTGTTGCTCTTGTTCCACGCCCATCCGCAGGCGGAGATCAATGCGGACGAAGTGAGCGCCCAATTATATATTTCACCCGCGTCGTCATCGGCGGTTTTGACGCGGCTGGCGGCGAAAGGGTTTTTGATTGCCGGCGGCGAACCGGCCCGCTATCGTTTTCAACCGCAATCGCCCGAACTCTCACAACTGGTCAAAGAACTGGCCGAGTTCGACAGGCGCCGTCCGGTCACGCTCATCAGCATGATTTATGGCCATCCGGAAGATGTCCAGGCGTTCGCCGACGCGTTCAAACTCAAAAGGGAAACCTGATTTATGGCGGCCGAGATTGTTTATCTTTTATGCACTGGCACGGCGCTGGTTTGCTGCGTGCTGCTCTTTCGCGGCTGGCGGCAAAGCCGCGCGCAACTGCTGTTTTGGAGCGGACTGTGCTTCGCGTCGCTCACGCTGGAAAATTTCTTTTTGTTCTTGGACAAAATTGTTTTTCTCCAGATAGATTTGTGGTGGTGTCGCGCCTCGTTCGCGCTGCTGGCCGTGTTTTTTCTGCTTTACGGCCTGATTTGGAAGGACAAATAAAATGAGCATCAATCTGACACACGAATTCGTCAAAGGCGCGATCACCATGGGTTATCTGGTCGCCGCCGTGTTTTTTTTCCGGTTCTGGCGGGAAAATCACGACCGGCTGTTTCTTTTTTTTGCGGCGGCTTTTTTGTTGATGGCGATCAACTGGCCGCTCTATGCCACTTTTGGCGAAATCCACGGAATCGGTTTTCTTTTGATCCGTTTGCTGGCCTACACAATCATCATTATTGCGATTGTGGACAAAAATTTGCGGCGCGCTTGAAAAATGAAGGCACTTGAAAATGAAAATGCGTCCGGGGCAAAATCTGCGGGCGGCATCGTCAACATTTTGATCGTGGACGACGAGTTGCGAAACCTCGACGTGCTGGACAGCATTCTTGAGTCGCCGGAATTGAACCTTGTTCGCGCCAAAACCGCCGAAGACGCGCTGCTGGCGCTGGTGCATGAGGAGTTCGCGTGCATCATCCTGGACATCCAAATGCCGAACATGAGCGGCATCGAATTGTCGCGCCTCATCAAAACCCGCAAGCGCAGCCAGCACATCCCGGTCATTTTCCTGACGGCGTATTTTCTGGAGGAGAAGGATATTTTGCAGGGCTACGGCGCGGGCGCGGTGGATTATCTGACCAAGCCGATCAATCCGCAGATTCTCAAATCCAAAGTCGGCGTGTTCGTTGATTTGTTCCGCACGACGCACGCGCTGGCGGCGGCGAACGGCGCGTTGGAACAGGAAATTTCCCAGCGCAAAAAAGCCGAGGAAGCGTTGCAGCAGGCCAATAATGAATTGGAAATCTCCGGGCAAAAGGCAAAAATGCAATTGGCCGCGATTGTGGAATCGTCCGATGACGCCATCGTCAGCAAAGACACCAATGGCGTCATCGTCAGTTGGAACAAAGGCGCGGAACACCTTTTTGGCTACACTGCGGAAGAAGTAGTTGGCAAATCCGTCACCGTTTTGATACCGCCCGACCACCTCAACGAAGAACCGGAAATTCTTTCGCGCATCCGGCGCGGCGAATTTGTCCGGCATTACGAAACCGTCCGCCGCTGTAAAAACGGGACGTTGATTGACATTTCTTTGACCGTTTCGCCAATTAAAGACGCCGACGGGAAAGTCATCGGCGCGTCAAAAATTGCGCGCGACATCACTGGTCGTAAAATCATCGAACACAAGTTGAAACAGGCGAACGAAGAAATGCTCGTCGCTTCGCGCGCGAAGGATGATTTTCTGGCCACGTTGAGCCATGAATTGCGCACGCCGCTGAATCCGGTTTTGCTGATCGCCAGCGACGCCGCGAACAATCACGATTTGTCGCCGCGAACACGGACGGATTTTGACACGATCCGAAAAAACATTGAACTCGAGGCGCGGCTGATTGACGACCTGCTGGATTTGACGCGCATCACGCGTGGAAAAATCAGCCTTCACAAAGATTTTCTCGATGCCCGCCGCATTCTGGAGGACGCCATCGCCAATGTGCGCGACGAAATGAATCAAAAGCACATCGCCCTCAAAATGGATTTGAAGGCGGCGCAGCACAAGGTTTTCGCCGACCCGGTGCGGTTGCAGCAAATTTTCTGGAACCTGCTCAAGAACGCGGTGAAGTTCACTCCGAAAGACGGGCAAATCACGATTGAAACCGGCGCGAGTGAAAACAAGCTCGCCATTAAAATCATTGACACTGGAATCGGAATGACGCCGGAAGAAACCGGCTGCATTTTCACGGCGTTTTCCCAGGGCAACCACACGGGCGAGGGCAGCGCCCATCGTTTTGGCGGGTTGGGATTGGGACTGGCGATTTCCCAAAAGCTGGCTGAATTTCATTCCGGGAAAATCCTGGCGGCAAGCGAAGGGCGCGACAAAGGCTCGACGTTTATCATTGAACTGCCGCTCGCGCAAACGACGGGGATAAATGAAGATGGAATTGTCACTCTGCCGCCGGATTTGTCGCCGGATTTGCCGGCAAAGGCAAACGGCGTCCGCGTTTTGCTCGTTGAAGACCATGAGCCGACGCGCAGCGCTTTGACGCAATTGCTCATGCGCCGCTCTTACAAAGTCGTCGCCGCAAGTTCGATTGCCGAGGCGCGGATTCTGGCCGCCGCAGAAAATTTTAACCTCGTCGTGTCCGACATCGGCCTGCCTGACGGAAATGGCTATGACTTGATGGCCGAACTGCGGAAAAATGGATCGGTCACGAAGGGAATCGCCCTGACCGGCTACGGCATGGAAGAGGATGTTGCGCGCAGCCGCGACGCCGGCTTTGTGGCTCATTTGACCAAGCCTGTATCCATCCAATCCTTGGAAACGGCGCTCAACGCAGTGGCTGACTCTTGATCAAGTTTCATTTCCCGCACGCTTCAAAATCGCAACCGATTCTGCGGGCAAAATCATATTTCCATCACCCGCTTCCAAGGCGGGATTTGAAGCCAGCAAAATTTGGCGTTTTCCCGCCTGCAATGGAATGTGTTGCGGATGATCTGCAAGATTGCAGACGACGCTGATTGCGCCGCGCTCGACGACCAGCCAGCGCTTTTCTTCGTCAAAATGCGCGCGGACCGATTTCATTTCGCCGTCGTTCAAATCAGATTCGTCACGGCGCAATTGAATCAATTTTTTGTGCCAGTCCAAAATTTCCGCGTGCGGCGGCTTTGAAATTTCATTCCAGCTTAATTTTGATTTTTCAAAAGTTTCTTGCGCCTGCGGGTCGGCGGTTTCTTCCGGTTTCCAGCCGAAGGCGGCGAACTCACGGCACCGGCCTTCGCGAACGGCGTTCGCCAGTTCCGGTTCCTGATAATCCGTGAAATAAAAAAATGGTGTGCTTGCAGCCCATTCCTCGCCCTGAAAAAGCATCGGCACAAATGGCGAAGTCAAAACCAGCGCCGCGCCGATTTTTAATTTCCCCAGACTCATCAGCGCGCCGCTGCGTTCGCCCATTGCGCGGTTGCCGATCTGGTCATGATTCTGCAAATACGCCAGAAAACGATGGCCGCTCAAACCTTCCGTCGAGCGCCCATGTTTCCGGCGACGATGCGCGGAAAAATTTCCGTCATAAACAAAAGCGTGGCGTAATGCCTTCGCCAAATTTTCCAATTTTCCAAAATCGGAATAGTAGCCGGTTTTTTCGCCGGTCAAAACCGTGTGCAGCGCGTGATGGAAATCATCGCTCCATTGCGCGTCCAATTGAAAACCGCCGCGTTCGCGCGACCACAGCAAACGCGGATCGTTCAAATCACTTTCGGGAATCAGAACGAGATTGCGGCCAAGTTGCGCGGAAAGTTCTCCGACTTCCATTTTAAGCTGTTCGAGAAAATGCGTCGCCGACGTGTCCACGATTCCGTGAACCGCGTCCAGCCGCAGTCCGTCAAAATGATAATCGCGCAGCCACATCAGCGCATTGTCACAAAAAAAACGGCGCACCTCGTCGCTGTCCGGCCCGTCGAAATTGATGCCTTCGCCCCACGGCGACGCGAATTTTTTTGTGAAATACGGCGCGAACTTCGCCAGATAATTTCCCGACGGGCCGAGATGATTATAGACCACGTCCAAAATCACCGCGAGGCCGCGCGCATGGCAGGCGTCCACCAGTTTTTTCAAATCGTCCGGCGCGCCCAGCGCGTGGTGCGGCGCGAACAGATCCACGCCATCGTAACCCCAGCCGTGATCGCCGGAAAATTCCACGACCGGCATGAGTTCAACGTGCGTGACGCCGAGCGAAACGAGATGATCCAATTTTTCAATCGCCGAAAGAAAAGTTCCCTGCGCCGTGAACGTGCCAAGGTGCAATTCGTAAATGATCGCTGATGACAACGGCGGCGCTTGAAAATTTTTATCCGTCCACTGAAAAGAATCTTGGTCCACGAGCCGCGACAATTTGTGAACGCCGTTCGGCTGCAACGGCGAACGCGGATCGGGAAACGGCCCTTCGCCGTCCAAAATGAAACCGTAATCATCGCCGGCTTTTGCCGCAGAAATTTCCACGCTCCACCAGCCGTTTTCTTCGCGCGTCATCGGGAAAATTTTTCCGTTGAGTTGCAGTTCGATTTTTTTTGGCAACGGCGCCCAGACGCGAAATGTTTTCATAAAATTATTCTCGAATGAGCAGCGCAACGGGAAAATTCTCAAAAAGTTTTTCAACGCCGGTTTCTCCGCTGAAATTTTCCCTCGTAAATTCATTTTGCCAATTTCCATCCGGCAATTCCAGAGCCACATTCGCCCAATCGCTTTTTATTTCCCGCGCGAATCTTGGAACGACCGTGATTGCTTTGCTGCCGCGAACAAATGCGACAACATGATTTTCCTTTTGTCCGCGCACGAAAATCGGCTCGTAATCGCCATGGAAAATTTCGGATTCGCGCGCGCGCAATTGTAGAACTTTTTGAGTCAGCCAAAGTTTTGGCAAACCCTCGTCGCGGCGTTGCCAGATTTCTTCGGCAGAAAGATTTTTGGCTGCGGCGAGCAATTTTTTCCGGATTTCAAAATCCACCAATCGCCGATTGTCCGGGTCAACCAAACTGAAATCCCAAAGCTCGTTGCCTTGATAAATATCCGGAACGCCGGGCGCGGTGAGTTTGATTAAAGTTTGCGCGAGCGAGGCGATTTGCGCGGCTTCGACCAGCGACACGACAAATTTTTCCAAATCGGTTTTGAAATGTTTGTCAGCGAGCGTTGCCGTCACGAAATTTTTCAGCGCGTCGTCGTATTCTTTGTTTCGACCGTTCCAATCTGTGTGCTGCTTGGCTTCGCACGACGCTTTTTCCATGTAGGCCAGAATGCGTTCGCGCGAAATCGGCCACGCGCCGACGAGCGTTTGATAAAAAAGATATTCCATGTTGCGGTCGGGAAATTCTTTTTGCCGATGCCGTTCGTTCATTTTTGACCAGCGCAAAACGGTTTCGCGCCATTCGCCGGGAATTTCTGAAAGCAGATTCATTCGCGCGCGCACGTCTTCGCTGCGCTTCGTGTCGTGCGTGGAACTGCAAAGCATCGTGTTCGGCCAATGCTCTTTTTGCTTCCGGCAAAACCCGTGAAATTCTTCCGCGCTCACGCCGAATTTTCCAGGATCGCCGCCGACTTCATTGAAGGATGCAAAACGGTTCAGGCAAAAAAACACGGTGTCTTCGACGCCTTTGGCCATCGCCGGACTGGTTAATTGTTGAAAGCGCGCAACAAAATCATTTTTTGCATTGAAATTGGTAGGGCTGACCTGCCGGTCAGCCTGGACGCGCGGCAGCGCGTCCCTACCAACAAGCAAGTCGCTCAAAAAATCAAAAAGTTCCGGCGCGAGATCGGCGCGCAACTTTTTTGCTTTCGCCGCCGCTTGTTTTACAAATTGCAAATCGTTTTTGCTGATGAAATTTTCTTCCGCGCGAATGTAAGTGCGATAAACCGAAAAACTGGCGGCCAGATCGATCAAGGCCTCGCGCCATTGTTCGCGCGAAAATTTTTGATAAGCCGGATTTTCCGAGGCAATTTGAACCAGCAATCCGGTCAAATGATTTACTTCCGTGGTGAAAAGCGTTTGCAGCACAAGCCGTTTTTTTTCCTGAACCATTTTGCTCGAACCAGTCGGTTCGCCGGTAAATTCGGCATAAAAATCGGTCAAAGGTTTTTCGCTGGCGGAATCAATGAACAGGCCGTTGACCTGGTTCAAAAAATCATAGCCGGTCGTTCCTTGCACGGGCCACGTTTCGGGCATTGGTTCCTGCGGCTGCAAAATTTTTTCGACGACGATCCATTTGTCCGGCGCGAGCGCGCGAAGGCGGCGTAAATAATTTTCCGGGTCGCGCAGGCCGTCGGGATGATCCACACGCAAACCGTCGAGCCATTTTTTGAGCAGCGCGTGAACGTCGTTGAAAACTTTTTCGTCTTCGACGCGGACAGCGGCGAGCGTGCTGACGGCAAAAAAACGGCGGTAATTTAATTTGGAATCGCCCTCGCGCCAATGAGCGAAGCGATAATTTTGTTTTTGAATCAATTCGTCGAGCGCGGTGGGATTTGAATTAATTTTCTCGATGGAAAAGTTTTTGGGAATCGAATTTGGCGCGAGCGGAAATTCATTTTCAAAATAGCGCAGAATGAATTCTGGTCGGCTCGCGGGGACGCTCGCCCCACCGGAATTAAAAATTTGCAATTCGCCGCGCGCCAGGACTTTTTCGTAATCGTCGGCCAGAATTGGGACGAGAATTTTTCCGCGCAATGTTTCGTCGTCGCTTTCCCAATTGATGTCGAAGTAATCCGCAAACCGGCTCGCGCGGCCATTTTTCAGAACGTCCTGCCACCACAAATTTTCCGGCGCGGCGATGCCCATGTGGTTGGGAACGATGTCGAGAATCAGCCCCATTTTTTTCTCGTGGAGCGCGTTCGCCAGATTTTCCAAATCGGTTTCGGTTCCGATTTCAGGATTGATTTGCGCGAAATCGCAAACGTCGTAGCCGTGGACGCTGTGCGGCGCGGCCTTGAACAGCGGCGAGGAATAAATATGCGAAATGCCCAGCGCGTGAAAATACGGCACGAGCGCGAGCGCGTCGGCCAGGCGAAAATGCTCGTGAAATTGAAGCCGGTAAGTCGCGCGGGGAATTTGCATGGCTCAATTGCGCTGGACGTGGAAACCGAGCTGTTCGCCGAGCGTCTGGAATTTTTCGACCCACGCTTTGGATTTTTCGTCGTCGCGACTTTTTATCTCCGGCAGATTTTTGGCGGCCAACTGGTCGTAAATGTTTTGCGGTTTCCACAAGTTGACGCCGAATGGCAGCAACGGCAGCAGCGCGGTGGCGTTGGTAAAACGCGAGAGCAGGTCAAAATTTTCCGGCGTCTTGAAAAGTTCGTCGCTCAAGTGGTCGAGATTTTTTTTGACGGCGAACGCGAGCGAATCATTTTCAAGCGGGATATTGGCGAGTTGCGCTTCGGCGAGGAGACTTTTCACGCGCCCGGCGTCGAGCGAACCGTTTTCAAATTGCTTGCGCAGTTCGGCGTTCAACACGAATTCCGTCGCGGGCGCGAGCGAATTGAGCGGCGGCGCGTGGATGTCGTTGAGAAAGCGCGTGAGCGGCGCGTAACGGTCGGTGAGCAAGCGGTAGGTGTTGTGGATTTCGTCGCGCGTGGCCGCGAGAATCTGGTTGAGCACCTTGAATTGTTCGTCGCGGAAAAGATTTTTCAGCGAATAATTTGTTTTGCCGAAATGCCTGTCCATGACGCGGATCAATTCCGGGAAATCGGCGCGCTCGAAGGCGGCCTTTGTGTCTTGAACGAGCGAGGCATAATCCTCGGGGCCTTGATAGAAGCGCACGCCGCAGTTCAAATTATGCTCGCCCATGTGAAGCACGCCATAAGTCAAAACGTCCGAGGATTTTGTCACCGAAAAAGACACTTTGATGCGGCCGATGGCGAGCCGCGCGTTGCCGGCGGTGAACAATTGCCGGTCTTCCTGCTTGACGTTGTAGGAATAAATTTTCGCCTCGTCGGGATATGATTCAAACAGCGAACTGATCGCGTAATGCGCGGCGACGGTTTCGCGCGTCATCACGGCGGGCTTGACGAATTTTTCGTAGATGACGCGGCCATTTTGATTTTCGGGAATGTTGCTTTTGGCCTTTTCGAGGATTTCCAGAAAGCCCGGCTCCAGATTTTCGGAGGAAATTTCACTGGCAAGTTGAATAGCGCGCGCGGCGTATTGGATGACCTGGACCGTTTCGAGGCCGGAAATTTCGTCGAAGAACCAGCCGCAACTCGTGAACATCAGCATCGCGTGCCGCTGCATTTCCAGCAGCCGCCACACGTTGATTTGTTCCGCTTCATTCAACTCGCGCGCGGCGTGTTGCGCGAAAAATTTGGAAATGCTTTCCGGTGAACGATCCAAAATGACCGAAATATATTCATCGCGCGCGCGCCACGGGTCTTTCAAAAATTCTTTCGCCCTGTTTTCAAAAATCGGCGCGAGCTGGTCGCGCAGCCAGTCAAATGCGTTGCGCAGCGGCTCGCGCCACTGCTGGTTCCAGCCGTCGTGACCGCCGGAATTGCAGCCGCAGTCGCGCCACCATCTTTCAACGCCGTGCGAACAGCTCCATGCGCTGCCTTGATGAATTTCCGCCTCGTGCGTCGGCGGATGCTTTTCCAGAAATTCCGCGTAGATGGTCAGGTTCGCAAATTGGCTTTTCTCGATTTGATTCAGTGCGAAGGCCAGCGCCATGTCGCCAAATTGAAAATGATGGCCGTAAGATTCGCCGTCCGTCGCGATGTTCACGATCTGATCGTGACCGCGCGCATCGTCAAAGGCGTCGAGCAGACGCGCGGCAAATTTTTCGCCGTCGGTGAGAAGTTTTTCAAACGCGACGGCCTGCGCGACCGGCGCGTCGTAAAAGAAAATGACGATGGAACGGCCGGATTTTATTTTTACAAGATATGGCATCGAAGGATCGACGTGCGCGCCGCTGGCATCCTGCCATTCGGAATTTTCCGCGAGCGGACGGACGCGATTTGCCTGATACGGCGAGAGGATTGTGAATTTGATTCCGTGTTCGGCAAGAACGTCGAGCGTTTCATCGTCAGCGGCGGTTTCGGCGAGCCACATTCCTTCGGGTGCGCGGCCAAAGCGCGCCTCGAAATCGCGGATGCCCCAAAGAACCTGCGTGTGCTTGTCGCGCGTGTTCGCGAGCGGCAAAATCATGTGGTTGTAATTTTGCGCCAGCGCCGAGCCGTGGCCGGAAAAACGTTCGCGGCTTTTTTTGTCGGCCTCGACGATGGCCTGGTGAATTTCCGGCTGAAAATCTTTCATCCACGACAGCACGGTCGGCCCAAAATTAAAGCTCATCCGCGAATAATTGCTGACGATGCGCTCGATGCGGCCCTCGCCGTCGAGCAGGCGCGCGCGCGCGTTCGGCGCGTAACATTGCGCCATGATGCACTCATTCCAATCGTGATAGGGCGAGGCCGAGTCCTGCAATTCGACCGTTTCGAGCCAGGGATTTTCGCGCGGCGGCTGGTAAAAATGCCCGTGAACGCAAATTAATTTTTCCATAAATTATTTTGTCTCTTTGATGGTTGCATCTTTGATTGTCGGCGTGGCGGGATTGGCATCGGCCATCAATTCCAAAATTCCTTGCAGCGGAATTTTCACCCAGTCGGGACGGTTGTTGAGTTCGTAGCCAAGTTCATAAATCGCTTTTCGCAGCAGAAAAACTGCCGTCATCATTTGCAGATCGGATTCCGTCGGCGGCAAAAATGTCGCGCCCGAAGCGGCCTTCAAATACGCCTTGTAAAAAATTGCGCTGACCCAGCGCGCCCAGAATCGCGCCCACGAAATCATCTGCTCCAGTTGCCCGTCCACCGGCGCTCCGCGTTCGATCTGTTTCAACAATGCCGCGTAAGCTGCGTAATGAAACGAGCGCACCATGCCCGCGACATCCTGCAACGGCGAGCGTTTCAGCCGCCGCTCGCTGATGGAGATCGCCGGTTCGCCCTCGAAATCAATGATGATAAAATCCTTGCCGGTGTAAAGAACCTGGCCGAGATGAAAATCGCCGTGCTGCCGGATGCGCGTTGCGTTAAGCGGCCGCTCGTAAATCCGGCGCAATTTTTTGAGAATTTCCGGTTCGAGCGCGAGGACTTGCTGCGCCTGCGACTGGATTTCCGGCGGAAAATTTTTCAACTGGCGGTTGAGCAGTTGAAAATTTTGCCGCGTGAGATTCCGCATGGACTGGAATAATCCGCGCTGCGCGTGCGGCGTGAACGGTTCGGGAACGAAGCTGCGATTTTCCGTGTCCGACGCGAGCGCAAGGTGCATCGCGGCGGTGCGCTCGCCAAGCACACGCGCGCTTTCGGCGTAGGTGTCCAGCAAACTTTTCGCCTGTTCAGACAATTCCGTCGCCGCGAGTTTCGCAAGATTTGCGGCGGGCATTTGCGGCGCGCGCTTTTCCGGCGGCAACGTCTGCACGCGCTCATAAAATTTTCCGAGCGAGTCGAGCGTGTATTCCCACGCGTCTTTTGCCTTCGGAACAAACGTCGTGAGGATTGCGACGGTGTTAATTTCTTCGCGACCGGCGCGATATTCCAGCGCGCCCGCAAGCTGCGGCGCGGACGGAAATTTTTGCGCGGTGAGAAAATTCAAAATTTCCAGGTCGGGATTGGTTCCGAAATCGAGCCGGCGGAAAAATTTCAAAATCAATTTGTCGCCGAAAATGACGGAGGAGTTGCTTTGCTCGGCTTTGCTCGGAGAAGGTTCGAGCGCCCCGCCGCTGTCCGCGAGAATTTTTTCAAATTCAGGAGTGTGCGTCGCTTCGAGCGCGCCGGATTTGCCGTCGAGATTTTGCTGTTTGGAAATCAATTCGAGCAGCGCGCGGCAAAATTCCTTGCTCGCCACGGCGTCGTAAAGCGCGCTGGATTGGTTCGTCTGGTTGAAATTCAAACGCGCGATGACGAACGGCGCGGAATCACGCGAGATAATTTCCGCCGGTTCGCCGACGGCGCACGCGAGGGGCAGAACATAAATGTCCGGTTCGGCCTGAACGTATTCGACCTGCAAAAAGGCGAAAAATGCCTTTTCCGCGCCGAGCGAAACACGGATTGTTTCCTGCACGCGCACATATTTTATGGTTTTGGCCTTGCCGCCAAACCAACGGCGCGATGGCAGCCAGCTTTGCAGCGCACGTTCCAGTTGAATGTGATGCCGGTCATCAAAAATCTCCTCCCAATCTTCCTCGACATTCAAAATCGTCCGCGCGCCGGCGCTGACGGGCGCGCCTTTGGTTTCGGGTGGAATTTTTGTTTCGAGCGCAAACCAGTAAAACGCGTGCGGGCCGAGCGTGAGCGGATACGGTTTGTCGGTGACGGGCGGAAATTCTGCGCGGCCAAAAAGTTCAACCGGCACGAGCGATTGAAACGCGGACAAATCCAATTCGACTGGTTGGACGAAGCGCGAAAGATTTGCGACGACCAGAATAATTTCGTTTTCGTAACGGCGGATGCAGGTGAAAATTTTCCGGTTTTCGGGATGGAGAAATTCAATCGTGCCGCGCCCGAACGCATTTTGCCGCTTGTAAAGCGCGATGATGCGGCGCATCCACCAGAGCAGCGAATAATTATTTCGCTCCTGCACTTCGACGTTCACGGCTTCGTAATGATTTTCCGGATCGAGATTGATCGGCAGAAAAAGGCTCTGCGGATTCGCGCGGGAGAAGCCGGCGTTTTTGTCTGCGCTCCATTGCATCGGCGTGCGCACGCCGTTGCGGTCGCCGAGATAAATGTTTTCGCCCATGCCGATTTCGTCGCCGTAATAAAGCACGGGCGTTCCCGGCAACGAAAGCAGCAGCGCGGTGAGCAGTTCAATCCGTTTGCGGTCATTGCCGAGCAGCGGCGCGAGGCGGCGGCGGATTCCCAGGTTCAACCGCGCGTGATGAACGTGCGCATACATTCGATACATGTAATCACGCTCCTCGTCGGTGACCATTTCGAGCGTGAGTTCGTCGTGATTGCGCAGGAACAGCGCCCATTGCGCAGTTTCGGGAATCGGCGGCGTCTGCTGCAAAATGTCAACGATGGGAACGCGGTCTTCCATGCGCAGCGACATGAACAATCGCGGCATCAGCGGAAAATGAAACGCCATGTGACATTCGTCGCCCTTGCCCTCGCCGAAATATTTCACCGCGTCGTCCGGCCATTGGTTCGCCTCGGCCAGCAGCATCCGGTCGCCGTATTTGTCGTCCACGTGCTTGCGCAATTTTTTCAGATACTCGTGCGTCTCCGGCAAATTTTCGCAGCTCGTGCCTTCGCGCTCAAAAAGATACGGCACGGCGTCGAGGCGCACGCCGTCCACGCCCATGTCGAACCAAAAATCTATGACTTTGATCATCTCCTCGTGAACGGCGGGATTGTCGAAATTCAAATCCGGCTGGTGCGAAAAAAAACGATGCCAGTAAAATGAATTCGCCGTCGCGTCCCACGTCCAGTTGGAAAGTTCCGTGTCCTTGAAGATGACGCGCGTGCCGCGATATTTGTCCTGCGAATCGTTCCAGACGTAGTAATCGCGAAACTTGCTGCCGGCCGGCGAACGACGCGCGCGTTGAAACCACGGATGCTGGTCGGACGTGTGGTTCAAAACAAGTTCAGTGATGACGCGCAGCCCGCGCTTATGCGCCTCGCGCAGGAAAGTTTTGAAATCCGCGAGCGTGCCATACATCGGATGCACGCCGTAATAATCCGCGATGTCGTAGCCGTCGTCCTTGAGCGGCGACGGATAAAACGGCAGCAGCCAGATCGCCGTGACGCCGAGGTCGCGCAAATAATCCAGCCGTGAAGTCAGCCCGCGAAAATCGCCCGTGCCGTCGCCGTCGCTGTCCTGAAACGCGCGGACGTGCAGTTCGTAAATGACGCCGCCTTTATACCACATCGGATTTTTTTCCGGCGCGCGAACGGGTTTTTTCTCCGTCGCTTTTTTGATGATTTCAGTCTCGACGCTCATAATGGTTCAGGCGAAATAATCAAAATCGTGTTCCGTGCGGACGTGGCGGCGCAAACGAAAAATGTGCGCGGAAGTTTTTTCCGGGTTCAACTCGACGTAATTTTTTTCGCCGTTCCAAAGGTAGCGCGCGTCGCTCAACAAGTCATGCATTTGAAAAGTTTTTTTCTGGTCGAGTCCGAATTCGGCCAGCGGCAAGGTGAGCCAGCCGCTGTGCCGGTAATGCGGACTCAAATTCACGACAGTCAAAATCGTGTCGCTCGCGTCGTCGTTGGATTTGGTGTAGGCGATCAACTGCTCGTTATCCGTCGGATGAAATTTCAGGTTGCGATTGGATTGCAGCGCGGGATTTTCGCGGCGGATCTGGTTCACGCGCGCGATCAGATTCTCCAAATTTTGCGGCGCGGACAAATCCCAGCGCTTGATCTTGTATTTTTCCGAGTTCAGATATTCCTCGCTGCCCGGCTCGCGCGGCGTGTTTTCGCAAAGCTCAAACGCCGGGCCGTAAATGCCATAACTCGCGCCAAGCGTCGCCGCTAGAATCAGGCGGATCGCGAAGGCCGCGCGTCCATCCGTCTGCAAAGATTGCGCGAGAATGTCCGGCGTGTTCGGCCACAAGTTCGGACGAAAAAATTCCGCGACGGACGATTGTGTGAGTTCCGTGAAATATTTTTCCAGTTCATCCTTGGAATTGCGCCACGGAAAATAATTGTAACTTTGCGTGAAGCCGAGTTTCGCCAGTTCATACATCGGCTTGGGCCGCGTGAACGCCTCGGCGAGAAAAATCAGTTCGGGATTTTTCGCCTTCAATTCGCCGAGGCACCATTCCCAAAACGCAAACGGCTTGGTATGCGGATTGTCCACGCGAAAAATGTTCACGCCTTGCGCGATCCAGAATTCAAAAATGCTTTTGAGTTCGAGCCAGAGATTTTTCCAGTCGTCGCACTCGAAATCGAACGGCACGATGTCCTGATATTTTTTCGGCGGATTTTCCGCGTATTGGATTGAGCCGTCGGGACGATGGCGGAACCATTCGGGATGTTCCTTGACGCCAGGATGGTCGGGCGAACATTGAAACGCGATGTCGAGCGCGATTTCGATTTTGAATTCTTTTGCGCGGGAAATTAAATTTTTGAAATCTCCGAGCGTGCCGAGTTCGGGATGAATGGATTTGTGCCCACCTTCGCTTGAGCCAATCGCCCACGGACTGCCCGGTTCGCCCGGCGCGCATTTGACGCTGTTATTTTTCCCTTTGCGAAACGATTTTCCGATTGGATGAACCGGCGGCAAATATAAAATATCAAAGCCCATTTTGGCGATGCGCGGCAATTGTTCTTCAACGCCTTTGAATCCGCCGAACGAGCGCGGAAACATTTCATACCACGCGCCAAAGCGGGCAAGCTCGCGTTCGACGACCACGCGCAATTCTTTTTCGTATTTTGTCGCGAAATGACGATCAGGATAACGGCTGGCCAGTTCACTCAAATCCTCGTCCATCACGCGTTTTTCAATTGAGCCGCCCGTGACATTTTCGCCAACGCTCAATTCCTTCGCCCACGCGAGAAGATTTTCGGCATCGCGCGCCGTTGCACGTTGCGCGGCGGCTTCGATCAACTTTATGCCAGCTTGAAGTTCGACGGAAACATTTTGCCCGGCATCGAGCTTCTTCTGCAAATCCTTCCGCCACGATTTGAATTGATCCACCCACGCTTCAATCGTGTAAAAATAATTTCCCAATTCCGTCACGACAAATTCACCGCGCCAGCGGTCGTTGGTCAAAAATTCCATCGGCGTTTCCGTCCACTCAGGATTTTTTTCGTGCCGAAATTTCAAGACCGCAGCGAGTGAATCGTGGCTGTCGGCGAAAATATCCGCCTCGACCGGCACTCGTTCGCCGACGGTTCGTTTTATGGCAAAAATTCCCGCGTCAATTTCCGGCGCGACATTTTCGATGGCGACGCGACGGCGGCCTCGTTCGGAAAGTGTGAAATTTTCATTCATCAAAAATCAATTCTGCGAACAGCTCGCAGTCTTCGATTTGAAATTTCGAGCTAAAGATATGCCAGAAACATGAAACCGGATTTGCGGACAAAAAATCCGCCTTCATCGGGATCAGGCGTGAAACGAACTGCAATCTGCACGGAGGGTTTGATGGCATGGTGCGATTTGCACGGTTTTTATTTTTTGAATTGGCGATTCCGTGCGGCGTGGGCGGCATCAGGCTTGCTTAATTTACTTCGGATTTTTTTATGTTGAAAGAGATTGATTGCAACGATTTTGGAAGAATTTTCAGGCGCACATGAAAATCATGTTTCTATTTTTAATCCTGTCCACCAACGCGATGGCGATGGATCGGTGGGCTGCGCTGGCCATGTTGGAAACCGGCGGCAATGATCGCGTCGTCGGGCGCGTAGGTGAAGTCTCGCGTTATCAAATTCGTCCCGAACTGTGGCCGGGCGGCAATCCGCTCGACACCCGTGTAGCTTTAGCCAACGCGCGGCGCATCATGTCCGCGCGCGTCATGGCGTTTGAACAATCTCATGGCCGGGCGCCGGATGATTTTGAATTTTACGTCCTGTGGAACGCGCCGTCGCAGATCAATCACACGCATCGCGCCGTCGCCGAGCGCGCCCGGCGGTTTGTGAATCTGGTTGCCTTCGGCAATTCGAGCATCAATAATTGACCTTTGATGAACGGATAACGGAGGCCGGATGGAAACGAACAAACTGACTCTGCTTGACGACATATTCAAAAATACCCAGGTCGCGGATTTTTGGCACGATTCGTCGCCGGTAATCCACATTGCGATCATTGCGATCATCGCGATGTTTGTTCATGTCGCGGTGAAAATCATTCGTTATGTCAGCGAATGGTTTATCAACAAAAGCCACGCCAAGAAAAATCCGTTCGACTTTGTCACCGGACAACCCAAATTCACCACGTTGACGCGGCTGATAGTCAGTTGCGCCACCTTCACCATTTATTTTCTGGCCGTCGGATTTATTCTCGTCGAAGGATTTCATTTTGACCTGACGACTTATCTGGCGAGCGCTTCGATCATCGGGCTGGCGATCAGTTTTGGTTCGCAAAGCCTCGTCCAGGACGTGGTGACGGGCGTGACTTTGATTTTTTCGGACGCGATGGACGTCGGCGACCTGGTGGAATTGTCCGGCACAATGCCCAGCACCGTCGGGCGCGTGGAGCAAATCGGCCTGCGCTTCACCAAATTGCTCAACTTTTACAATCAGGAAGTTTTCGTGCCAAACCGGAACATCGGCAACGTCAGCCGTTTTCCGCATGGCGGCGTTCACGCCTATGCCGACATTCAGGTTCCGGCGCAGGCAGACCAGCAGAAAATTTTTCAAAAAATCGAGGAGGTCGTCAAAGGAACGTGGATGCAATTCAACGGGATTATTTTGACCGAACCGGAACTGGGAAAAGTGGAGGCGACGGAGCCGGGCGGCTGGAATTTTTTGCGCGTGCAATTCAAAATCTGGCCCGGCCAGGGAACATTGATCGAAACCACTTTCCGCCAGCAAATCACCCATGCGATGAAGACATTCGATCCCGGTTATGCCGACTGGATGGTCACAATCACCTATCGGACAATCAGGACATCGCCAGCCAGCAACCAAAACATTTTATGAAATTCGGCACAGCGCATCCAGCCAAAATCCGTTGAACATCGCCCTGAACATGAGCAATCTTTTTCCAAAGGGAAGGACGGGCGCGCTGGTCTTATTCAGCCGCGCCCGCCTGTTTGTTGTTCAGGGTATTTTGGGGACAATCATGAACTCAAACTGTCATCAAGCCATTGCCAGGCTTGTTTGAGCGAGTTCTTCACATCGTCATAGGAATTTTGGAAGGCGGTTTTCGAGTCATTCCAGTCCGCCTCCGTTGAATTTTTAACGGAATCAAATTTCTGGCTCAAGTCCGCGCGCTTGCCGCGCAGTTCTTGAAGTTTTGTCTGTGCGCCGCCCTTGACGGAATCGCTCGCGGTGGCGACCTTGTCCGACAAATCTTTTATTTTCCGGTCAAGCATATCCAGATCAACGCTGGCGCTGGCCACATACGAATCTTTCTGGTCGTAAGTATAATCTTTGGTTGCCTGCAGGGAATCCTTGAGGTCAACCCATGCATTCGTAGTGGCTTCCTTTGTATTCTCCCAGGCATTCGTCGCCGCATCCTTGACGTTTCGCCAGACATTCGTGACAGTTTGCCCGGCGTTTTGCAATTGCTGGGTGACCGCCGACGAATTGGTGTCCCTGGTTGCCGGGTTTTCTTCCGCCGGATTCGATTGTTTGCAGCCGGACGCCAATGTTGCAATGACAACAGCCGCAAGAATCAAAGGTTTGCTTTTCATAAAATCTCTTTCAAGTTTAATCCGGCCAATTTCGCGTCATCTGGCGGCAAGGCGAAGAACCAACGACACCAAAAACAAAACCAGGAAAATCGCAAAAATGATCTTGGCGATTCCCATCGCCGCCCCGGCAATGCCGGTGAATCCCAACACGCCCGCAATGATCGCGATGATCAGAAAAATGAATGTCCAGCCCAACATATAATTCCTTTCTCAATTTTGTGCGTTAATCGCACAGAAATGACTTCGCAAAATTCATGCCAATGAAAATTTTCCCTTGGAACGCCCTTTTGTTTCAAGATTTCAGGGTTGTTGGGTTGATAAATTGTGCAAAATGCGAGGCTGGATATTTAATTGCTTGCAAACCGCACTTTGAGGCGGTGGTCAATCCGTGCCGTTTTCAAATTCATTGAAGCGGAAGGCGAATTTGTGGTTTTGGTTTCTGCCATGAAATAGTTTTTGAATTTCCTTCTGAATCACGCCACATTTCGGCGTGAAATTTTTTGGGATTGTCATTGGTTTGCTTTTGGCGATTGCCGCAATGGCGGCGGATTCATCTTCGATTTATCACGACGGCTGGATTGACTTGAACAAAAACGGCAAAAAGGACATCTACGAGGATTCATCGCAGCCGGTTGAGAAGCGCGTCGCCGATTTGCTCAATCAAATGACGCTCGCTGAAAAAATCGGCCAGCTTTGGCAGGCGAACATGGGCGATCATGCGGACGTGACGATGGCGGATGAACTGCGGCGCGGCGAGGTGAGTTCTTTTCTCGGCGGCACGAAATTGATTGAAAATCCTGTGATGCGAAACAAATTGCAGCGCATCGCCGTCGAGCAAAGCCGGCTGGGAATCCCGCTGATTTTCGGGCACGATTCCATCCACGGTTTTCGGACGACGTTTCCAATCCCGCTGGCGCAGGCGTGCGCGTTTGATCCGGATTTGTTCGGGCAGACGCAGCGCATTTCGGCGCGCGAATCGGCGGCGGCGGGGATTGACTGGGTTTTTGCGCCGATGGTTGACCTCGCGCGCGACCCGCGCTGGGGCCGCGTCGCGGAAGGTTTCGGCGAAGACCCGTGGCTCGGCTCGCTGGACGCGGCGGCGGGCGTGCGCGGTTTTCAGGGAACAAATGTCGCGGGCGCAAACCAGGTCGTCGCGTGCCTGAAACATTACGTCGGCTACGGCGCGGCGGAGGGCGGACGCGATTACAACACGACGGAAATTTCCGAATACGTTCTGCGGAATTTTTACCTGCCGCCGTTCAAGGCCGGCGTGGACGCGGGCGCGTGGACGCTGATGAGCGCGTTTAATGATTTGTCGGGAATGCCCGCCAGCGCGAACCGTCACACGCTCACGGAAATCCTCCGCGACCAATGGAAATTCCCCGGCTTCGTCGTCAGCGATTATGAATCGGTCAGCGAATTGATTGAACACGGCGTCGCCGCAAATCAGGCCGAGGCCGCGCGGCGCGCGCTCACGGCGGGCGTGGACATGGAAATGGTTTCGACGACTTATGTTTCCACCGTTTCGGAGCAGGTCAAATCCGGCGCGATCCCGGAATCCATCGTGGATCAGGCCGTGCGCCGCGTGCTCACGGTGAAATTCGAGAAGGGACTTTTTGAAAATCCTTTCACGGATGAATCGCGTTGCAAAACCGCCTTTCTTCAGCCGGACGCAATTGCATTGGCGCGCAAAGCCGTTGCCGAATCCTGCGTGCTTTTGAAAAATGAAGAAAACATTTTGCCGCTTTCAAAAAATGTGAAAAGCATCGCGCTCATCGGGCCGCTGGCTGATGACATCAACGACATGGTCGGCCCGTGGTTTTCGCGCGCGCACAGCAACGACGTGGTGACGCTGGCCGCCGGCATTCGCGCAAAAATTCCGGTGAATGCGAAACTGGCCATTGCGCGCGGCTGCGCCATCATTGAAAGCGGCAAGGCGCGCGTGAGCCTCGAGACGTTTTCAAAAATCACGGAACGACCCACTGGCGCAAATGAAATTGCCGACGCCGTTTCCATAGCCAAAAACGCGGACGTCGTGATCATGGCGCTCGGCGAGCCGCTGGATTGGAGCGGTGAAGACGCCAGCCGCAGTTATTTGGGATTGCCCGGACGGCAGATAGATTTGTTCGACGCGGTTGTCGCCACCGGAAAACCGGTCATCGTTGTTTTGTTCAACGGCCGTCCGCTCGCTCTGCCAAATGTCCAGGAAAAGGCGGCGGCGATCCTGGAAGCGTGGTTTCCTGGCATTCAGGCCGGCAACGGCGTCGCGGATGTTTTATTTGGCGACGTTGATCCGTCGGGGCGCATGACAATGACGGTTCCTTACGACGTCGGCCAGGTGCCGATCCCATACAATCATTTCAACACCGGCCGGCCCGGCGTCGGCGAATACAAGGGCAACTACGTGGACGGCCCGAACGATCCGCTTTATCCGTTTGGTTACGGACTTGCCTACACGACTTTTGAATACGGCGGCGTGCAAGTCAGCCCGACGCTTCCGAAACTGGGCGGCACGATCACCGCGCGCGTGAAAATCAAAAACACCGGCCCGCGCGCCGGAACGGAAGTCGCGCAGCTTTACATTCGCGATGTCGCCGCGTCCGTCGGGCCGCGCCCGGTGCGCGAGTTGAAAGGATTTCAAAAAATCCTTTTGCAACCCGGCGAAACCCGCGAAGTGGAATTCAAAATCACAAATCAAGAACTCGGTTACTACGACACCAGTGGCAACTGGCTCGTCGAACCGGGAAAATTCCAGGTCTGGATTTCCAAAAATTCCAGCGCAGGCGAACCTGCGGAATTTGAATTGGAGAAATAGCGTGAATCTGCGGAGCGGCAACTATGTTGGGATGGCAGGTGATGAACTTCCTTCAATTCCTTTTCACCAGCCCACCGGCACGGTCATTTTTTTACCGAAACGGTTGCTGTAATGAAGCTGCTTGTGGCGCGCGCCGTGTTCGTGGACCAGTTTCGTCAGCTTCACGTCGTAGCAGCAATACTCCGCGATCTCCGCCAGCCGTCCGTCCTTGAACCAGCGGATCGCCTGCAAACCCTCTGCCGTTTTTTCCACGCCAAACGTCGCTGTCGCGATTGAATCGAGCGAGAGCCGGTGGTTCAGCGTGTTTTGCAATTCCACCATCATGTCGAGCGTCGGCAATTGCGCCAGGTCAAACGACGTGTAGCCGTGCAGCACTTCATAATCGAAGCGCAAATTGTTGAAACCGACGACCAGATCCGCGCGCTGCAAATCCGTGATGAGTTCGTTCACGGATTTTTCGTGATAAATTTTATACTCGCCGCTCGCGCTGCTGAACGTCACGCCGATGCTCATGCCCATCTTGGAAATGTTGCCCCAGCCGCCCACTTCATCGGCGGACTTTTGCGTTTCCAAATCGAAATAGAGAATGTTCTTTGCCATGAAATTTATGATTTACGATTGATGATTTATGATTTGATGCAACTCTAAAATTTCCAACTGCCGCCAATCGTAAATCATAAATCACAAATCATAAATGAAACATTGCTTGCCGAATTTCCCTTGCCGCGCCAAATTCTCCGCATGGCCTTGACACCATCCACCATGCTGCCGCTCGGCACGACCGCGCCGGATTTTCAATTGCCGGACATAAACGGAAAAACCGTCGCGCTCGCCGACTTCAAAAACGCGCCCGCGCTGCTCGTCGTTTTCATGTGCAACCATTGCCCGTATGTCATCCACATCCGCGCCGGACTCTCGCAGTTTGCCTACGATTGCGCGGCGAAAAACGTCGCCATCGTCGGCATCAATTCCAACGACGCGAAAAATTATCCCGACGACAGCCCGGCCAAAATGAAAATTGAAGTGGAAAAAGCCGGCTACATTTTTCCGTATCTCTACGACGAATCGCAGGCCGTCGCCAAAAAATATCACGCCGCCTGCACGCCGGATTTCTTTTTGTTCGACCGCGGTCGCCGCCTCGTTTATCGCGGGCAATTCGACGCCAGCCGTCCGGGCAACGGAATTCCCGTGACCGGAAAAGATTTGCGCGCCGCGATTGACGCCGTTCTCGCCGGAAAAACCACCTCTGAATTTCAAGCGCCCAGCATCGGCTGCAACATCAAATGGAAAGCCGGAAACGAGCCGGATTATTTTTAATCCGCAGATTGCGCCGATTTTCGCAGATTCCAATTTTATCTGCGTAATCTGTGAAATCTGCGGATTGTCTTATCTCTTCGGAAGTTTTTGATCAACCATTTCGCACAAAACGTGCATGAGCAATTTCTGCCCTTCCTGAATCCGCGCCGTTGAATTTCCTTTGACGATCAAATCAATCGTCGCGATTCCTTTCGTAAAACCGCCGTCGCGACCGAGGAAACAAATGCTTTTTATATTTTTCAATTTGGCTTCTTCCAGCGCGCGCAAAACATTTTTCGATTTGCCGCTCGTCGTGAACGCGATGAGCAAATCTCCCTTTTCGCCGAGGCCGCAGACTTGCCGCGAAAAAATTTCGTCCGCGCCGTAATCGTTGCACACGGCGGTCATGAACTCGCCGTTGGCCGTGAGCGAGATAGCCGGATACGGACGGCGGTCGTCGCAAAAGCGGCAGAGAAATTCCGTGGCCAAGTGTGTGGCGTCCGACGCGCTGCCGCCGTTGCCGCAGACGAGCAGTTTTTTGCCGGAAGTCAGGCAATTCAAAACAAGTTTTGCCGCGCGGTTCAGCGGTTCTTCCAAAGCCGCCAGCCCGCGAAGCGTCGCGACGGAATCTTCAATCGCCTTTTGCAAATGCGCCATGCCACAGCTTAATTATTGTCCGTTGAAAGAAAAGCCGAAATGCAGTATTGCTTGGACGTGACCCGCCGCCGCCAGAATAAAAATTCCGCGTTCACGCTGACGGAATTGCTGGTGGTCATCGCCATCATCGTAATTCTCGCCGCGCTTTTATTGGCGGCAGTTTCTCAAGCCAAAGAAAGAGCGCAGCAAATTCGATGTGCCAACAACGTGAGACAACTTGGAATTGGATTACAGATATTTGTGACGGATAACAGCAGTTACCCTCTATACTTTAACCCGGAATATCCTACCAACGGCACTTACTTCAATTGGATACAGGCGTTGAATTACGCGCTTACAACAAAATATTTAATCATTCCCGACGGCATTTGGAAATGCCCGGCCACTCCATACAACTGGGTATCTCCGCAGACAACAAAATTAAGTTATGGTTACAATTGGGTTGGCATGAGTTCTTGGAATGATACTAATACGCTAGGCCTTGGTGGACATTCCGTTTTTGCCTCCGTTTCTTATAGTGTTCCACGTTTTACTTCTCCGCCAGTGAACGAAGCGGAGGTGGTCAATCCAAGTGGAATGATGGCGATAGGTGATGGGTTCATGGGAGGAAATGGGACAATCATGGATGGAACAACAGAGTTATGGCGAACCTATGACCTTGCTGGAGTTTTTGCTACTCCAAATGGAAATCTAAATGTAAGTGCAGGAATCACCAAAAGAAGTTATGCCCGTCATCAAGGCCGCGCCAACGTCGTGTTTTGCGACGGCCACGGCGAATCGCCGACGCTGCAATTTCTTTTTGAAGACACCAGCGACGAAGCCTTGAGCCGCTGGAACCGCGACCACCAGCCGCACCGCGAAAAATTGTCGCCCTGAAATTGTAGGAGACGACGTAAGGAGTCTCAAACTAGAATGAGTCTCGTCACCTTGACCCCTACAGAGAACAGATTGGAAAATTGATTAACGATTCACGTTTCGCCCGGCGGCCAAAGACTCTGCCCGACATCCGTGCGGAAATAACTGCCGACGACGCGGATTTTGCGGATGTTCGCATAAGCCTTGGCAATCGCCGCGTCCAGTTTCGGCGCGAGCGCGATCACATCGGCGATGCGATGGCCGGTGGAAAATAATTTACCGTCCGCGCCGTGCGCGACTTCGTTCCACCAAACGTCGCAATCGAATTTGCCGGAAATTTCCAGCGGCAACTGCGGCCCGCGCACTTGCGTGAACGGATAGCCGTAACCCGCCAGCGTGAGCGAACAGCCGAAGTTTAATTTTTCGTTGAACTCCAATTTCAATTTTTCATTCCGCGCCGTCGCCAAAACAATTTCCGCTGGATTTTTCAGCATCCGCAAAATCATCGGGCCGGACGTGACGCCGATGCGGACGTTGTATTCGATGACGTGCCATTTTTGGTGGGGCGAGGCTCCTGACGAGCCGACACTTTGCGCGCTAAAGACGGCTCGCGAGGACGCTCGCCCCACCGAAGAATTGCTTTTGATGGCCGTGACTTGAATCGGCCCGTGATAATTCACTTTCCGAAACCACGGCAGGAGCGGATGCAAAAGCTCACGCGCGAGTCCATATTTATCATTTTCATCGCGTTCAACAATGCCGCCGAGCGGCGCGCCGGCGACGATGCCTTGGTTGCTGTTGAAGGCGTATTTGTATTCCTGATTCGTCACGAGCGAATGGATTTCGCCGCCGCTGACAAGCGCGATGTGCCCGGCCTCGGCGCGTCCGAGATATTCCTGCAAAAAAACGCCCTCGGCATAATTGACGTGCCGCAACCACGCGCGCGTGTCGGCGACGGTCTCGCACAAAATCGTGTGGATTGGACTCGTCGGCGAGCAAAGCGGATTTTTGATGACGAACGGCTGCGGATTTTTCGCGAGAATCTTTTCCGCCTCAATCCTGTTTGAAGCAACAAAAGATTTTGGAAATGGGATTTTGAACTTCGCGCATAACTCGCGCGCAAAATCGCGTTCGCGCTCAATCCGCATCGCTTCGCCGGTTGGAGAAAAAATTCCGACGCCGGATTTGATTAAATCTTTTGCCCACGGCTGTAACGCCCAGTCAATGGACTGCGGAATAACGACGTCAATTTTGTTTTGTTTGATGAGCGGAACCGGACTCGGAAATGCGTCGCGCGAAAAAGTTTTCCCGACGAGCGTTGGTGAAAAGTGTCCGTAGTTGCGCGTGAGATACGTCGAGACATCCGCGCCCGCATCCGCGAGCGTCTGCCCGATGCTGTGCGCGAATGAGCCGACGCCGAGAATCATCGCGTTCGTGCCGGATTTTTGGATTTGAGATTTGCGCGCCATTATTTGTCAAAAGTGTTCACGAAATTTGGACGACGCGCAATGGTTTCCGGCGGGACGCCGAAAACGACAGGCGAGACGCCTGTGCTACACTTGCCTCGACTTCGCTCGATGATTTGCTAAATTGCCAGCGTGAGTTTTGTCGCTGAATTCAATTCTTTGTCGCCGCAATCACTGGTGAAACATTCGCTTGCTGCGAACGCAAATTCTGTCCGCGAAAGTCTGGCGAAAGCAAAGTTGTCGCTGGCCGATTTTGCTGCGCTGATTTCTCCCGCTGCCGGAGAAATGCTTGAAACACTTTCTGCTCGTTCGCAAAAAGTGACACAGCAACGCTTCGGCAAAGTCATCCGCCTGTTCGCGCCGCTTTACGTTTCCAACGAGTGCATCAACAATTGTTCCTACTGCGGTTTCTCGCGCGACAATGCGATTTTGCGCGTGACACTTTCCATCGAGGAGGTTTTGCGCGAGGCGCGGGAATTAAAATCGCAGGGTTTCCGAAATATTCTGCTCGTCGCGGGCGAACATCCGAAATTTGTCTCGAACAATTATCTGCGCGATTGCGTTCGTGCGTTGCACGAAGAAATTCCCAGCGTGTCGCTCGAAGTCGGGCCGATGGAAACGGACGAATATAAACCGATTGTCGCGGCAGGCGCGGACGGGCTTGTCGTTTATCAGGAAACTTACGACCGCGCGATTTACGACGCGATGCACACCGCCGGGCCGAAAAAGAATTTCGACTGGCGGCTGGAAACCGCCGAACGCGCCTACGCCGCCGGATTTCGTCGCCTCGGCATTGGTGCATTGTTCGGTCTGGCGGACTGGCGTTACGAGGCAATTTGCGTCGCGGCGCACGCGGCTTTTTTATTGCGCCATTGCTGGAAGGCGCAACTCACGATTTCGCTGCCGCGATTGCGCCCGTGCGCGGGCGAATTCCAGCCGCTCACGCACATGGCCGACCGCGAACTGGTGCAGCTCGTGTGCGCGTTCCGGCTGATGTTTCCCGACGCCGGCCTCGTGCTCTCGACGCGCGAACCGGCGCGGCTGCGCGACGGGCTGATTCCGCTCGGCATCACGCTCATCAGCGCGGGCAGCCACACCGAACCGGGCGGTTACACCGGCGCGGGCAGGGAAAAAATCCATCACACCGAGCGCGGAAAAATTATCGAACTCGGCGCGAGTGAATGGGCAACAATGACGGCTCGCGAGGACGCTCGCCCCACCAACGCGACGGGGCAATTTGAAATTTCCGACGACCGCTCGCCGGGCGAAGTGGCGGAATTGATCCGCAAACTCGGTTACGAGCCAGTGTGGAAAGATTGGGACGCGGCGTTGACGGTGTGAAAGAAATTTTATGGACAAAGCGCAATGGAAAATCAGCGAGAGATTTATCGTGATGCTAATTATCGCATTTGGAATTGCATTTTTGGCAATGCAAATTCTGCCTATGCTCGCTAGAAGCGGGCCAGCCAAAGTTCCCCGCGCACGCAACGACGAAAGACAATTGTTTTTGAGCCTCGAAAATTACAAACAGACGTTTGGAAGTTATCCAACTGGCGAAAATGCAAACATTGTAAAAGTATTGGCTGGGAACAATCCGCAAAAATTGCAGCTATTTTATTTGAGGGCCAATTCGACGAATGGAAACGGTGAGTTGATTGATCCTTGGAAAATGCCTTACAGATTTGTTTTTGATGGCCTGAATAGCTACACAATTTTATCTGCCGGAATTGATAAAAAATTTGGCGATGCGGACGACATTATTTTCAACAGCGTCTCAAACGATTTTGTGAAGCCATGAATCCGTTCGTCACCGCCAACGGAAAACCGGTCGCGGCGCAACTGCCGTGCTCGCTGGAGGAATTTCTGGTCGCGCAAAAACTGCCGCCGCGCAGCGTCGTCGTGGAGCACAACGGCGAGGCCGTCGCGCCTTCGGAATTTTCGCGGCGGCAATTGAACGCGGGCGACAGACTGGAGATCGTAAAAATCGTCGCTGGCGGGTGAAAAATTAACCACCAAGACACCAAGGCACGAAGAGAAAAGACAGAATCAACAAAATTTCACATAGTTTTTGGAAAACAATTCTGTTTGATTCTGCAAATTCTGTCGAATAATCCGGTTGAACAAGTATTGTAGGCGCAATGTCACATGGTTTATGAAATTGAGAAATTTATTTTTGGCGGCAATTGTCGCGGTGTTCTTTTCCTTGGCGATTGACGGGCGCGCGGACGCGGCAAATGACGCGACGCAGTCGTGGCAGGCGTTGACGAATTTTTCGCCGGCGCAGCCGCCGATGGAATGGCAGACGAACGCGCCGACGCAAGAGCAGCTTGCAAAATTCGACGACGAGCGCGCCGCGCAGTCCGCAGCGCTGGCGGACGGGGCGAAGGATTTTTACACGCGGTTTCCCGCTGACGCGAATGTTGCGCGGGCGCGCGTGACGGAAATCCAGGCGTTGCAAATGGCGGTGCATTTCGGCGCGACGAACCGGCTGGCGGACTTGGACGCGCGCGAGCGGGCGCTCACACAAAACACAAACGCGCCGGAGGAGTTGCGCTATGAATTGCGGCTGGACGAAATCGGGCGCGAAATGAAGTCGGCATCGGCGGCGGGCGCGGACATGAGCGCGGAAATGGAAAAAGCCGGGCGCGAACTGGTGGCGGAATTTCCCGGCGGGCCGGAGGGTTATCAAATCCTGCTGGACGTGGCGCAGGATGGCGATCTGGCGACGATGCGCGAAGTGGGGGAATTCATGGCGGACAGCGGCGGGCCGGCGGATTTGACGGACATCGGCAAGGGTTTGCTGCGGCGCGCGGACGCAGTGGGCAAGCCGCTGGCGATTGCGTTCACGGCGGCGGACGGGCGCGCGGTGAATCTGACAACGCTTTCAAACAAGGTCGTGCTGGTGGATTTTTGGGCGACGTGGTGTCCGTATTGCGTCCAGTCCGTGCCGGAGTTGAAACGGCTTTACGCGCAATATCACACGAACGGGTTTGAAATTGTCGGCATTGATTTCGATGACGACACAAACGCGGCGCAAAAATTCATCAAAGAACAAAATTTGGCGTGGCCGCAATTTTTTGGCGGGCGCAATGGCAACAAGTTCGGACGCGAGTATTCAATCTACGCCCTGCCGTCCGCCTGGCTGGTGGACAGAAATGGCGCCGTCCGCGACATTCACGCGCAGCAATATCTGGAGGCCAAGTTGAAGAAGCTGCTGTCGGAATGAGCCGCGCTTTGCGCTTTCGGTCCGGGCGGTCGCGGGTTTAAGCTGCCTCAAAATTATGAACTGGGTCAATTTCTGGACGATCATCGGCTGGCTGGGCAACGCGGTTTTTTTCTCGCGCTTTGTCGTCCAGTGGTATGCGACGGAAAAAAAGAAGCAGGTCGTCGTGCCTGTGGTTTTTTGGTGGTTGAGCCTGGCCGGTTCGCTGCTGCTGCTGGCGTATGCGCTTTTTTACGACAAGCATCATGTGATCATCTTCGCCTACGCGTTCACTTGGATCCCGTATATCCGGAATCTCATCATTCATCATCGGCACAGGGACGCGCACACGGTTTGCGCGGGCTGCGGGAAAAGCTGTCCGCCGCGATCCAATTTCTGCCCGAACTGCGGCGCGAAACTGGCGGCTACTTCTTAGCCGGTGAATTGGTGGTGGAAATCGGGTATTTTTTCAGGATTGCCTGAAACTCCGGGTGTGTTTGCCCGTAGGTCACGAGTTGCTGGACAAATTTTTCCATGTTGGGTTCGTTTTGATTGTAGGCCTTGATCATTTGCATGGCCTGCGGTTCGATGGCGGCAAGGTCTTTGCCCATGATGCGGGACTGGTAATATAAATAAGACGCGAGCGTGCCGCTGACGACGATGAGCGCGAGCAGCAGTATCATCACCTGGCGCTGCAACGAGGCGACCTGGCCGGCCAGATCGGACGGCTCCGTGGATTTGATTTCAGAATCGTTCATGGCGGTCAATGCGCGGCGGGTTTGGTTTCAAAAGGTTGGATGATGGGGTTGATGTCGGGATGCGTCTTGCCGTATAGGGCGGCGTCGTTGAGCAAAAGATTCAAAATGTTGACGCTTCGCTGGGTGTTGACCACCTGCGCCTGAAGCATGCGGACTTCGCGCGTGTGGTTGACCGTTTTCAAGGCGAAAACCACGCCGAGCACCACCAGCACGCCCAGCACAAAAGTCAAAACTGCATTTGTTGTTTCACATTTCATAGCAAATATGATGAGTCTAGCGGAACGGCGCGGAATGTCCACTGTGTTTTGCAGCCAAAAATCCGTGTTTCATCAGCGTTTAATCTGTGGCTTAATTGTCGCGCATGAAAATCCATTTCTTTGGCGCGGCGCGCACCACCACCGGCTCAATGTATCTCATCGAAATCAACGGCAAAAAACTTTTGCTCGAATGCGGCTTGTTCCAGGGCCACCGCCAGGAATCGGAGGTGCTCAATAAAAATTTTCCGTTCGACCCGAAGCAAGTTGACGCCGTCGTCTTGAGTCACGCGCATTTGGATCACGCGGGAAAACTTCCCAGTCTGTGCAAAAATTACGACGGTCCGGTTCATTGCACGTCGGCGACAAAAGATTTGTGCGGCATCATGCTTTTGGATTCGGCGCACATTCAGGAACAGGACGCCATCTTTGTTTCCAAAGTCCGCGCGCGCAAACACCAGCCGCCGGTCGAACCGCTTTACACCACGCCCGACGCGCAGAAGTGCGTGCAGCAACTCGTCGCGCATGATTATGAAAAAACTTTTTCGCCGGTCGCCGGCGTCAATGTCACGTTCCGCGACGCCGGGCATATTCTCGGTTCGGCGCAGGTGATTTTGGACGTGCAGGAAGGCGCGCGTAAATTCCGTTATCTTTTCACCGGCGACATTGGGCGCGGCGGCGATGAATTGTTGCGCGACCCGGTTCCCGTCGAGAACGTGGATTATCTCCAGATCGAATCCACCTACGCCGCGCGCGTCCACGAGCAACGCCCGGACGCCGACGAACTGGTTGGCAAACTCGTCGGCGAAATTTTGAAGCAAAAAGGCAAGGTGATCATCCCCGCGTTTTCCGTCGGGCGCACGCAGCAGATCGTCTATGTGCTGCACGAACTCACCTGCGCCGGAAAACTTCCGCGCGCGCCGATTTTTGTGGACAGCCCGTTGAGCGCGCACGCGACGGAAATTTACATCCGCCATCCCGAATCTTTGAAACCCACGATTTATGACACGATGTGCAACAACGAAAATCCGTTCGGCATGGGCAATCTGACTTACATCAGTAACGTGGAAGATTCGAAAAATTTGAACGAACGCAAGGAAGCCATGATCATCATCAGCGCGTCGGGAATGTGCGAAGGCGGACGCATCCGTCACCATCTGAAAAACAACATCAGCTTTGCGAACAATTTGATTTTATTCATCGGCTACTGCGCGGAAGGCACGCTCGGCGCGATGATTGTGGCGGGCAAAAATCCCGTGAACATTTTCGGCGAACCTTGCAGCGTCCGCGCAAAAGTCGTTTCACTCGACACCTATTCCGGCCACGCGGACAAAAATGAATTGAAGCGCTACGTCGAAAAACTTTCCGGCGACATCAAAAAAATCGTCTGCATCCACGGCGAAGAAACGCAATGCCTCGTCCACGCCGAAACCTTGCGCGCGATGAAACCGAAGGCCGAAGTCATCGTGCCGGCTTACAAGCAATTGGTGGAGATTTAGGCCGATGTTTTTGGTGGCAAACTCGGTTCAGCTTTGATTTGTTTTTCTCGAACGCCTTGAAGTAATTGTTTGATTTGATTCGTCCGTTCATTGCGTTCGTTCGGAACAACGTAAAGTTCTTGCAAAATTGTCTTCAATGTCTGAATGAAAAGCATGAGGTGATTATTATCCCACGGCGGCGATGACGGTCTGCAATTCGTCGCGGCTCTTGCTGTTCACGCGCACTTCGTCGCCCTGAACTTGCCATCGCTGATGGCGCAAGATGATTCCATTTTTTGTAAATGGCCGGTTTTTTCACCAATCAGAATATGACAGTTCTACATCAAGATTCATGGTGGCTGCAAGCTTCGCAATGAACTAAATCTACAAAACCTGCCGCAGCAAAATTTGAAAAACGTCCGTTGATTCAATCTCCTTCGTGCCCAAAATCTTCGGCTGCGACGTGATGAACACCGGCCAGTCTTTTTTGTCCGCCGGACGCTGGCCGTGCGAGCCTTTCACCAGCGTCGCGTCGAGCGGAATCACATCCATCAACATCCGCAGGCCGAGTTTTTTTTGCAGCAGCCGCCACGCAATCTTTAATTTCACCACCGGAATTTTCGGATCAAGAAACAATTCCACCGGGTCGTAGCCCGGCTTGCGATGGATGTCCACCGTCCGCGCAAAATCCGGCGCACGCGCGTCGTCGAGCCAGTAATAATAAGTGAACCAAGCGTTTTCCCGCGCCACCGCAATCAAATCGCCCGCGCGCGGATGGTCAACGCCCGCCGCGATTTTTTCCGCCTTACCGAGAATCTTTTCCACGCCGGAAGTTTTCTCCAGAACCTCGCGCGCGGATTTTTCCAGCCCGCTTTCGTTCAAATAAATGTGCGCGACCTGATGGTCCGCCACGGCAAAGACCCTGCTCGCGCCCGCGTCGAGAATCTCCAAACCGAGTTCGTCCTTCACCGTCAGCCAGCCACGCTCGCGGAAAATGCAGTTGAGATGCACCGGCGTGTCCACATTCGTGATGCCATATTCGGAAAGCAAAACCACCTGCACGCCGCGCTTGCCAAAAAAATCAATCAAGTCGCCGACGATGGCGTCAATCTCGCGCAAATCGCGGTGGATTTTTAGATTCAAATTTCCTGAAGCGTCATAAGTTCCATGTCTTTGCAAATTGTAATCCAGATGCGGCAGATAAATCAGGTTCAGCGTCGGCGAAAATTTATTTTCAATCCACTTCGCAGATTCGGCGATCCAGCGCGACGCAATGTCAGCTTTGCCTTGCGGCGAATCAATTCCCGCCGCCGGCCCCCAAAAACTGAAGAATGGAAATTCGCCCAAATCTTTTTTAATTTCTTCGCGGATGGAATATGGCCACGAGTAAACGTCGAAAAATTTCCGGCCATCGGCGGGATACATCGGGCGCGGCGTGATGGAATAATCCACGCTCGAATACATATTGAACCACCAGAAGCAATTTGCGATTGATGATTTACGATTTACGATTTGGGATTGCTTGCGCAATTCGTCCCAGACTTTTTTTCCGTGGACAACGTGGTTGGATTGTTTCCAGAATTGCGTTTCGGCAAATCCACGATTATACCAGCCGTTGCCGACGATACCGTGCTGCGACGGCAATTTTCCGGTGAGATAATTTGATTGTGCCGTGCAAGTCACGGCGGGAAATGCGGGCGCGATTTTGGAGAGCGCGCCGCGTTTAACAAATTCCGCGATACGCGGCGTGTATTCACCGATGAGCGATTCGGTGAGGCCGACGACGTTGATGACGGCGAGGCGGTTCATTTTTTACGTCCGCGCAATTCGTGAATGGCCTCGATAATTTTTTGCGAATTCATTTCATGCACTTCCACGCCGCATCCGATTTCTTTGAGCAGCGTGACCGTCAGTTCGCCACCGAGGTGTTCGCGGAATTCTTCGAGGCCGGCGAGAACCTGCAAATGTTCGTTCGCATCGGCTTTCAATAATTCGTCAGCAAACAAATTGAAGCCGAGTTGTTCGAGTAATCTCAAAATGCGTTCACAGGATTGTGCATTGAGCAATCCTGCGCTGCGCGAATAAATTACGTCGAGCGCAATGCCGATAGCGACGGCTTCGCCGTGCAGGATTTGGAAATTGGAAAGCTGTTCCAACTTGTGCGCCGCCCAATGGCCGAAATCGAGCGGACGCGTGGAGCCGGTTTCAAACGGATCGCTGCCCGTGGCGATGTGATCCAAATGCAGTTCGGCACAGCGGCGGATCAGATGTTTCATTGCGGCTGCCTCGAATGAAATCAATTTATCCGCATCGAGCTCAATTTCATTGAAGAAATTCTTGTCACGAATGCACGCGACTTTGACAGCCTCGACATAACCGGCGCGCTTGTCGCGCGGCTCGAGAGTGGCGAGCAGGTTGAAATCGTTGATGACGGCGTGCGGCGGGGCGAACGCGCCGATGAAATTCTTTTTGCCGAAGGCGTTGATGCCGTTTTTCACGCCGACGCCGGAATCGGCCTGCGACAAAGTTGTCGTCGGGATGCGGACATGACGCACGCCGCGATGCGCGGTGGCGGCGGCGAAACCGGCAACGTCGAGCAGTGCGCCGCCGCCGATGGCGATTAGATACGAATGGCGGTCAATGTGGTAACGGTCAATCTGCGAAAGGATGTCGGTGACGATGGTGAGGGAATTTTTTGATTGCTCGCCGCCAGCGACAAACAGCGGCGAACGGACGAGTTGCAATTGTTTCGCGTGCACGGAGAAATAATTATCAATTTGCAGTTCGAGGTTCGGTTGAGACTGCGCGAGCGCGTCTTCAAGGACGACGAGAACTTTTCGCGGAGTGCCGCCTGCGAGCGCGTCTTTCAAAATCGAATTTGCCGGGGCAAAAATGTCTTCGGTGAAGAAGACGCGCAGTTGCCAACTGACTTGAATGGAACGCTGAATCACGGACATGACTCCAATTTGGAATCGCGCGGGGAGATTTTCGAGTTTTTAATTTCGGCTCGCGAGGACGCTCGCCCCACCAATTATTTCCCAGCCGCTTCGTCGGCGGGAATTCTCATGCAGTAGAACGAGCGATAGACAAAAATCAGCGCGACGAGAAAACAGACTGAACCGATGACGTAGGACAGGCACGAGTCGGGATTTTTCTTTTTCAATTCGACGGCGATCTCGACGGCGAGCAGGCCGAAGAGCGTCGTGAATTTGATGATCGGGTTCATCGCGACGGAACTCGTGTCTTTGAACGGATCGCCAACGGTGTCGCCGACGACGGTTGCGGCGTGGAGCGGCGTGCCTTTTTGTTTCAAGTCCACCTCGACGATTTTTTTGGCGTTGTCCCATGCGCCGCCGGCGTTGGCCATGAAAATCGCCTGGAACAATCCGAAGAACGCGATGCCGATGAGATAGCCGATAAAAAAATACGGATTGAAAAACGGCAGGCCGAGCGCGAACGCGAACACGACGATGAAGATGTTAATCAATCCGCGTTGCGCATAGACGGTGCAAATCTCGACGACTTTTTTGCTGTCTTCAATCGAAGCGGTTTCCTTGTCGAACTTCAGATTTTTTTTGATGAACACGACCGCGCTGTAGGCGCCGGTGACGACGGCCTGCATGCTCGCGCCGGTGAACCAGTAAATCACCGCGCCGCCCATGAGCAGTCCGAAAATGATCTGCGGCTGCACGAGGCTCAAATGTTTAATCGCATCGCCGAAAACATTTTCGAGCAGCATGATGATGCCGAAAATCATCGTGGTCGCGCCGACGACGGCGGTGCCGATCAAAACCGGTTTCGCGGTGGCTTTGAACGTGTTGCCTGCGCCGTCGCCTTTTTCCAATTCCAGTTTTGCGTCGGCGAAATTCGGTTTGAAGCCGAAATCACGTTCGATTTCCGCGCTGACGTTGGGCTGCGATTCGATGCGGCTCAATTCATAAACGGACTGCGCGTTGTCGGTGACGGGGCCAAAACTGTCCACGGCAATCGTGACCGGGGCCATCGCGAGAAAACCGAATGCGACGAGGCCGAAGGCGAAAATTGGCGCGGCGAATTTGAATTTATCCGGCATGAGCGCAAGCAGGTCGGCGTTTTGTGAAAACAAATACGCGACGAACATGAGCGCGAGGATCACGAGGCCCATCCAGAATGCGGAGAAATTTCCGGCGACGAGGCCGGACAAAATGTTGAGCGACGCGCCGCCTTGCTCGGACGAGCGCGTGACTTCCTTGACGTGGCGCGAACTGGTGCTCACAAAAATTTTCGTGAACTCCATGATAAGCGCGCCGGCCAAAGTGCCGCACGCGATAATGGCGGACAACACCCACCAGAGATTTGGCAGCGGCTGCGAAAAATTTGTTTGCATCAAATTGTTTGCATTGGCTTGAACCAGCGATCCTTGAGGCAACGCAAAATCGCCGAGCAATAATTTACTCGCGGCAAAGCAAACAATTATGGAAACGATTGAAGTGATCCAAACCAAATCGGTGAGCGGCGCTTCCCAATTGAAAACTTTTTTGCCGCCGTAGCGCGCGGTTGCGATGGTTTTATTGAGATAAAATGAGCCGAGCGACGCGAGCACCATCAGGCTTTGAATCGCGAACAGCCAGATGATTAATTTGCCGCACAAAATTGGCGACGCAATCAGCGCGAGCGCGAGAAATGCGATCAATGCCACGCTCGTCACGCCGTAAGTTTCAAAACCATCGGCGGTCGGGCCGACGGAATCGCCCGCGTTGTCGCCAGTGCAGTCGGCGATGACGCCGGGGTTTTTCGGATCATCTTCGGGCAGGTTGAAAACGATTTTCATCAGGTCGGAACCGATGTCGGCGATTTTCGTGAAAATTCCGCCGCCGATTCTCAAGACGCTCGCGCCGAGTGATTCGCCAATCGCAAAGCCGATGAAGCACGGCCCGGCGAGTTCCTTGGGAACGAACAGAAGAATGCAAATCATGCAAACGAGTTCGACGCAAACGAGCAGCAGGCCGATGCTCATGCCGGCTTGCAGCGGGATGAAAAGCGTTTTGAGCGAATCGCCTTTGAGCGAGGCGAACGCGGCGCGGGAATTCGCAGTGGTGTTAATCCGAATCCCAAACCACGCGACGCCGTAGCTGCCGAGAATTCCAAGAATTGAACTTGCCAGAATCACCGCGACCGAGCCGAAGTCTTTTTCCTGAAGACATTTGAAATAATAAATCATGCAAACGGCGATGAGAATCCAGAGCGCGGCGAGAAATTTTCCCTGCTGCCATAAATAAGTTTTGCACGTTTCCCAGATGATGGCGGAAACGTCGCCCATGGATTTGTGGACTTGCAGCGCGCGCGTCTGTTTATATTGCAAAAGTCCGAACGCCGCGCCGATCGCGCAAATGACCAGACCGGCAAACAAAATCGCGTGGCCGCTCAAGCCGGAAAATGAAACGTCCTGCAACGACGGCAGGTTGATGTCCGCGTCGCCGGCAAAAGCATTTGTCGCGCAAAACGCCGCAGCAAAGAAAATTGCGCCGCGTAAAAATGATTTTTTCACTGCCATAAAGGACGCGCAGCTTGCCGGAGATGCGTTTGAATTTCCAGCATTTTCTTATGAAAAATGTGAACCGGCGCCAGACGTTTGATTTCGCGCAAATGAATCGCGCTTGCCGCTGCGAGCCGCTTTCCGCAAGCTGTTTGCAATGGCCGAACCTATCGCTTCCACTTTGAACAAACCTGACGTGGCGCTCGAAATGACGCTGCGTCCGTCGCTCTTTTCCGATTTCACCGGCCAGCCGAAGGTGAAGGAGCGTTTGGAGATCGCTGTTTCCGCCGCCAAGCAACGCGGCGAGGCGCTCGATCATATTTTATTGAGCGGCCCGCCCGGCCTTGGAAAAACGACCATCGCGAATATTTTGGCGAAAGCGATGGGCGCGAATGTCAAAGCGACGAGCGGCCCGACGATTGAAAAAGCCGCCGACCTCGCCGGCCTGCTCACGAATCTCGAGGAAGGCGACGTTCTGTTCATTGACGAAATCCATCGCCTGCAAAAAACCATCGAGGAATATCTCTATCCCGCGATGGAGGATTTCAAACTCGACATCATCATTGACCAGGGGCCGAACGCGCGCAGCGTTCGTTTGAATTTGCCGAGATTTACTTTGATTGGCGCGACGACTCGCAGCGGATTGCTCACCGCGCCGTTGCTCACGCGATTTGGGATGCGCGAACGGCTGGATTATTACGTTGGCGAAGATTTGCAGAAAATCGTCATCCGTTCGGCGCGTTTGCTGAACGTGGAAATCGAAGAATCCGGCGCGCACGAAATCGCCCGGCGCAGCCGCGGCACACCGCGCATTGTAAATAATTTGTTGCGACGCGTCCGCGATTACGCGCAAGTGCGACACGATGGCCGCATCACGAAAGAAGTTGCCGACCGCGCGCTGGCGATGCTGGAAATTGACGAAAATGGTTTGGACGAAATGGACAAGCGCATCCTCGAAGCCGTCATCACGAAATTTGGCGGCGGACCTGTCGGCGTGAATTCGCTCGCCGTCGCCGTTGGCGAGGAGCCGGACACGATTGAGGAAGTTTATGAGCCGTATCTCATCATGGAAGGCTACCTCAACCGCACCTCGCAAGGCCGCGTCGCGACGGAATTGAGTTACAAAAAACTTGGCTTGAAACCGGCGACGGGAAACCAGTCGAAATTGTTTTGAATCAATTGTTCGTTTTCAAAGAGAATTAAACATGAGTCGTGCATCGCGCCAACGGCTGCGGGAAGCTAAATTACGCCAACCCAAAAAGAAATTTCGTCGGCTTATTCTTGTTGCCGTTGCTTTCATCGCTGTCAGTGTTTTTGCTTGGATTTATTTTCATCCAAAGACGAAATCAATTCTTGCAGCCGCACATGACCCGTCAAAACCTCGAACGCTGAAAGAACTAATGGCGTTGTCGCCAGCCGATCTTGATAAAGTGGACATTGGTTTAATGAACCTTTTGTGCGCCGAAGGTTTGCCCGGTTCGGAAAATCTGGATGTGCAGGACTGCCTGAAAAAATTGGACGGCATGGCGGATTATGTGAAGTTGGAAACCCAGCGTCACGAATACCGCTTTCGGGAACATCCCGAAGAATTCAAAAACTCTCGCCTGTTCTTTGAGATGGATATGCTCGGCACGATTTTGGTTCAAGACCTCCACATCCAATACAACCCCGCCATTGCGCTGCCTATGTTGGACGGTAAAATTCCCACTCAAGCCGTCAATGCAAACTCCAAAGACATTTACATTCACGGTCTGCTTTCAGAAAACCATTACGGAACTTGTGCCTCAATGCCTGTCTTGTATGTGGCAATTGCCCGACGGCTCGGCTATCCGGTAAGTCTGGCGGCAACTAAAATACACCGTTATGTCTATTGCCAAGACCTAAACGGAAAACATTTCAACGTCGAGGCGACTATGACACAAGGATTTCTCACACCGCCGGACGAGGATTACACCAACGGACCACTCACTTGCACCGCAGAGGAAGTAAAAGATTACGGCTGGCTGCGCCCGATGAGCAGCAAGGAAGTGCTGGGAGATTTTCTCGACAACCGCGCCGTTTGCCTCGGCGACGCGAAGCGATATGCGGAAGCGAAGGAAATGTTTTTGTTTTCCGCAAATTGTTTTCCTGAAACTCCATTGCGAAAGGCTGGCTTGCAAACCGATTTGGAGAATCTGAAAGAAGCGCCGCTTGGTGACAAGGTTGATGACTGGCAGAGCCAAATCCCGACTTGGGAAGTGCCAGCAGGTTCAAAGCACGACTATCTTGAGGGACGGAAAATCCAAGTCCGCTATTTTGTCGGCGTATGTCTCGACGAATCAGCCAGCGAAAAAGCGATGGCTGATTTGAAGGCAGAAATTGCGGAATATCAACGGCAGATGGCGTTGACCAATTCCGCGCCGGGATTTATGGAGCGAGGGCTGATTCTGGACATTTCCAATAAAGCCGGACAGGAATTGCGGATTCCAGCCGTAATTTTGCCACCACCGTTGAATCGCGATAACATTTTGCCGGATTATTGGAATTCAATCGCCAACGTTAATTTTGATGATCGCGAATTGGTGATGAACACGCTTTGGCGGCATTACAAAGATGTGACTGTGGATTGGCCGAGCCAGCCAGCCTTGCTGCCGCAACACTGATTGGAAAGGCGAATAACTTTTCCGATTTCGCCGTTGACGGGGCAATGAATGAGGCGTAAAACAGGAATCACAAAACGGAAGGACAATTATGAAAATGCTACGCAAAGTTTTTTTCATCGCCGTCTCGATGATGTTTTTCGCGACGCAAGCCAAAGCCATCTTGTATTGGGGACGGCCTTACGACCCGAATCTGCAACGCTGGATTCAACGCGACCCGATTGGCGAACGCGGCGGAATCAATCTTTATGGGTTTGTTGACAATAATCCCATTAACAAAGTTGATCCGCTTGGTTTTTATGGTAATCCAGTTTCAGGGCCAAGCGGTCCTGTTGGACCGTCGAGTCCTTACAGCTCTGGCGGCGGGAATTATCCGAATGGGTATCTTGCTCCAACTTATTCATCACCGCCGCTTTTCAATTCTTCATTTAGCTTCGGCTTAATGGTGCAGGCAAGCGGAGAATATGGTTATGCTGCCGGGATGGGGGCGAATTATAATTGGGGTGCAGGTCTTTTCTACCATCCGAATAACGGCTTTAGCCTTGGTGGATTTCATGGTGGGGGAGCGTTTTTCGGCAATCCATCCGCATCATTTAACGTTCCTTGTCATTCTACTGATAATCCTTCGGGCGCTTTTGGCGCGTATGGCGGTGTTGGTTTAGGGCCTTGGATTTCAAACGCAGGTTCTCCATCAGATTTAGGTGGTCCGTTTAATCAATGGAATATTAATTCTCCAATTTCTGGGTCTTACGCTAATAGCGGTGGGACTTGGATTGGAAGCCTTACATTCGGACCTGGCGATGTGGGTTCATTTAGCACATATCCCACGACTACCACAAGTGCAGGTGGTTTTAATCTAACGACTGGTCAGCCGAATTCTTACGAATACTGACAGATGAATCCGGGGCTTGTTATACTGTTAATATTTTTTGGAAGCGTAGCTTTGGTAGCGGTAATTACGCTGACCTTGTTTAGGTTTTTTACTCGACTGCTTGGCCTTAAACAAGTGATTAAGGAAGGTGTTGTTTTAACTGATGATGGGTTGGAGTATCTTGGGTTTCTCTGGCTCGGAAAATTAAAAGCAAGTTATGTGGATGTAGAATCAGTAGAAGTGTTGCCTTTCTCAAAAGGTTTAATCTCAATTCTATTTTTTCGTTATGGGTTATCGTCGCACTGGATTGGCCCTCGTCTTTTCAGAGAAATGGTAGCAATAAAATTGAAGGGTCAGCGTGTTTACAAATACTTGTTGTTCACTCCAATGGATGCAAGAGTTTTTGCTGAAAAGCTAAAGTCTCGTAGCGAGGTCAGCCCCAAATCAGAAGAAGGGGGTTTATGAGCGATCTTAAGGCCGCTTACCGAAAAATTGGCAGCGACGAGTTCACTATTCTGCATCCGAAGAATCTGGCTCATTTTTCCATTGCATAGGAAACGCACGCTTTTGTCTGGATAACTTCGTCAACCCATGGAAAAGCAGCCTCCGTTTCTGAAAGCCGCCTTGCGTTTTCTAAATTTGATTTTACGGATGCGGAGTCGCAGGCGGCGTTGGCGGAGCTGCCGGAGCGGTGGTGCTGGCGGGCGGATATGTGTTCAAACGTGTTTCATATTTTATGTCCAAACGCACCGACATTCACAGTGCGCCGCTCACGGCTGCGCCGGTTGCGATTCCAGTTTTTCCGCAGCGGCGCGCAAATCGGCCTGGTAGGACGGGATCAACTCCACTTCTTTCCAGGGGCATTCGTCCAGCGTCACCGGCAACCAATGCAACCGGCCACAGTATCGCCACGCATCCAGCGCGATGCCATCCGTGAACGGCTGGCCGGGCGCGGTGAGGACGACGCAACTGTGCTCGTGCTTGGTGCCGAGCCACGCGACACCGCGATGCAGCTCCAGCGTGCGCAGGTGCAGCGTCATCAGTTTTACGGTGAGGTCGTCCGCCCATTGAAAGCAAAGGCCGCGCGGATGAACGCCCAAGTTGATGAAGATGTTGTTGATGATGGCCGGCGGCGTGGCGCGGTATTCGCGGGCGAGTTGCAGCGGATAACGAACGGCGGCCTCGGCGGCGGCCCGGGCCTCGGCGGAATCAACCTGGGGCGAGAGGCCGCGCAAGGTTTCGGCGAGCGCGGCGGATTCAGACTCCTGTTTCGCCTCCGGCACCCGCACGGTTGAGCAGCCGGTGAGAAGCGCGAGGGCGAATGCAAAAAAAATGCCGGGACGGATCATCGGATGTTTTGCTCAATAAACCGTCGTGCTTTCCTCGGCGAAAATCGGCGATTTCAAAACGTCGGAGGACAGCGTGAATTTTGTGTGGCCGTCGCCGGCGCTCACGCCCCTGGCCGTGATTTTGTAAGTGACCGACTGCCTGGCTGCGAGATGCGGCACTGCGGGCAGCGTGACGGTTTGCCCGTCAATCGTGCCTTCGCTGCTGCTGACCGGCGTGAGTTCCGGCGCGACGGCCACGACCACTTGCACGTTTGAGTCGTCCGCAGTGCCTTGATTCGTGACCTTGACGGTGTAAGTCGTGGTGTCACCAATCGAAACCGGATCGGGATCATCGGCTTTTTCAAGCAGGATGGCGGGTATGCCGATGACGACGGTTTCGCAGGAACTTTCCACGGGCGGAACATTCGCGCTGGCGGCGGCGGAATTGAAAACCAGCGCGCCGGGCTGGATGCTTTTGAGCATCGTGCAAACCTCTTTCGCCGAGCCGGGCGGCAGGCCGGAAATTTCCCAGCGCACGGAATTGTTGGTGACGATGCCGCCGTCGGTGGTCGCGGTGACAACGGTGTCTGCGGGCAACTGCAACGTGGCGACAGCCTCTGGTTCCAGGATATTTCCGGTGTTGTGAACCGTCAGGCAGACTTCCATTTTTCGGCCGGCGATGATTTTTTCGGGGACATTGCAATCAATCGCCAGGCCGGATCGCGGTTCAGGACCGAGGTCTTCAATGAAAAAATTGCTGCACGGTTTGGGGACCACGCAGCGGTAGCGTTCTCCTTTGGAAACAAAATTGAAGGCGTAGGCGGGAACGGGTTCCTGTCCCGCCCATTTTACGTTGCGCAGGCAAACCGGTTTGCCGTCCTCGCGCGAAGACATGAACGGCATGGTTCCGCCGACGGGAATCTGCCACTCGACGATTTCGTTCGTCAGCCCTGCGGCAAAAAAATCCTCGATATTTCCCTGCCAGCCCCACTGGCGCAAAATCTCGGCGAAGTCGGGGCGCAATTCATCGTCGCGGAACCGCGCGCGCAAGTCGTCGGGCGTGTGCAATGCCGGCGCGAAACGGGTGGCGGGATTGCCGAGGCGCGTGGCGCGGTGATGTTCGGCGCGCGCGGCGACGGTGAACGCCAGAAGCAGCCCAAGCATCAGGGCGAAACAGCGGGCAAAATTATTTTTCATAAGTGAAATGTGGTTAAAAACCGGACGCCCGCCAATTCAAAAATTCACCATCGTCAATCATGCCTGCCAATAAAAAAGGCCGCCAAATTGCTTTGGCGGCCTTTTGTGAATGAGTGATCAGTAAACGTGCGTGGATTCTTCAGCCGAAATCGGCGAAGCCAGCATTTCGGAATTGAGTTTGAACAACGTATGACCGTCGCCGGCTTTTACGCCTTTGGCCACAATCGTGTAGGTGACCGCCTGTTTGGAGGCGAGTATCGGCACAACGGGGAACGTGACAGTCTGGCCGGCAATCGTGCCATCGCTGCTGCTGACCGGCACAAGTTCCGGGGCAATGACCACAACGACCTGCACGTTGGAATCGTCCGCCGAACCCTGGTTGGTGATTTTACAGGTGTAGGTCGTGGAGTCGCCAATCGCAACAGGATCGGGATCATCGGATTTTTCAAGCAGGATGGCTGCAACACCGACCACTTTGGTTCCGCAACTCGACGAGGTCGCCGCCGCGCAAGTGCCTTTGGTGGTGCCCGTGAATTGGTAAGAACCAAACGTGGCGGCCGTGAAGGTGGCGCAGACATTTTGCGAAGCCCCGGCATCAATGGTGCCGAGATTATAAATGATGCTGCCGTCCGCGACCTGACCATTGCCTGCTCCGGCGACGGCGAGTCCCGCCGGCACTGTAATCGCGAGGGTTGAACCAGTCGCCGGGGCGTCACCGGTATTAGAGACCGTGTAGCATACATCAAACTTGCGGCCTAGGAATTGTTGATCCGGAGCTTTGCAGGTGATGGTCAACACCGGCTGGTGAACAGTCGTGGTGGCCGAGGCATCGGCGGTCACGCCTTCTGCTGAAGTGACTTTTGCTGTGGCGACCAATTTGCCGGTGTTGGAAGCTGTGGCGACATATTTGACGTCGCGGCTTTCACCGGGGGCGAGGCTGCCTATATCGAAGGTCAGGCTGGTCTTGCCATCGCTGCTGGCCATTCCGGCAGGAAGATTGTCGGCGATTTGGACGCCAGTGAGGGCGCTGCTGCCGGTGTTTTGGACGGTGAGCGTGACAGGGATCGGGTCGCAGATGCTTTCATCGGACGGTTCGGTCTGGGTCACGGCGATGCTGGCTTTCACAACGTGAATGTCCAGACAGGCAACCGGATTGTAGGTGGCCCAGCCGCAGGTGGTCACGACGCCTACATCCGCGCTGTCACCTTTAACGGTGATGGTCTTGACTTCCTTTGCGCCGAAGGTGCCGAGGCTCCAGGTGGCGATGCCATCGGCGGTGCTGTTGGCCTTGGGATCAGAGTCGGTCGGCGTAAAATTGCTGCTGACGCGATCCATCAACGTGACGTTTTCAAGCGTGGCATCGGTCAGATTGCTGACCTTGTAGGTGTATTCAAACGGCTGGCCGGCGAGCACTTCAGCCGGCGCGGTTTTTTCAACCAGCAGGCCGCTGCCTTCCACTTTGCCACTGGGGAAATAAGCCGCGACGTAACCGTTTTTGTCCGGGGCGGGAGCGACGTATTTTTGTTGTTGTTGCTGCGTGGCGCAGCCCGCGAGGAACGCCGCGCAACTCATTGCAGACACCATTTTTATCAGGTTGAATTTCATAGATTTTTTTTGACAGTGACTAAAATGAACCCGCCATTTATTTTGGCAAATTCCAATTTTGAGCATTGTAGGGAAATCCGGCCAAATTGCAAGTGTTATTCAATTGCCCCTTGCTTTGCCTGATAAAGGCTGCCTCTCGCCAGTAATTTTCTTTCGTTCCACTTCCGATTCGTGTTTCATCTTCGCGTTTTAATTATGCCCAAGCGCACCGACATCCATAGCGTCCTCATCATCGGCGCCGGCCCGATCATCATCGGCCAGGCGTGCGAGTTTGATTATTCCGGCACGCAAGCCTGCAAAGCCCTGCGCGAGGAAGGCTACCGTGTCGTCCTCATCAACTCCAATCCGGCCACCATCATGACCGACCCGGAGTTCGCCGACCGCACCTACATCGAACCGATCACGCCGGAATGCGTCGAGAAAATCATCGTGCGCGAACTGGAAGAAATAAAAAAAATAGTGGGGCAGGCTTCCAGCCTGCCAGTTGCAGGCAAGATGCCTGCACCACTACCGAGCAAACTCGTTCTGCTCCCCACGCTTGGCGGCCAGACTGCTTTGAACACGGCAATGGCTTTGCACAAATCCGGCGTGCTGGAAAAATACGGCATCGAATTGATCGGCGCGAAACCCGAAGCCATCCATAAAGGCGAAGACCGTTTTGCGTTCAAGGAATTGATGCTCCAGATCGGCCTCGACGTGCCCATCTCCGGCGTCGCGCACAATCTGGACGAAGCCCGCGACGTTGCGAAGAAGATCGGCCGTTTCCCGCTCATCATCCGGCCGGCGTTCACGCTCGGCGGCACGGGCGGCGGCATCGGTTACAATCAGGAAGAATTTGAAGCCATCGCCAAGAACGGCATCGAACTCTCGCCCGTGAACGAAATTCTCATCGAAGAATCCCTCCTCGGCTGGAAGGAATACGAGATGGAAGTCATGCGCGACAAGGCCGACAACTGCGTCATCATCTGCTCCATCGAAAACTTTGATCCCATGGGCGTGCATACCGGCGACTCCATCACCGTCGCGCCCATCCAGACGCTGACCGACAAGGAATTTCAGATCATGCGCGACCAGAGCTTCGCCGTCATCCGCGCCGTGGGCGTCGAGACCGGCGGCTCGAACATCCAGTTCGGCGTCAGCCCGGAGAACGGCCGCATGGTCATCATCGAGATGAACCCGCGCGTCAGCCGCAGCTCCGCGCTCGCGTCCAAGGCCACCGGCTTCCCCATCGCGAAGATCGCCGCCAAACTCGCCGTCGGCTACCTGCTCGACGAACTCAAGAACGACATCACGCGCGAAACCCCCGCAAGCTTCGAGCCGAGCATTGATTACGTTGTCACCAAAATTCCGCGCTTCGCCTTCGAGAAATTTCCGCAAGCCGACCCCACACTCACCACGCAGATGAAAAGCGTGGGCGAAGCGATGGCCATCGGCCGCACGTTCAAGGAAAGCCTGCAAAAATGCCTGCGCTCGCTGGAGATCGGCCGCAGCGGCCTGGGCGGCGACGGCAAACCCTGGCGTATCGGCACGGAAGTCTATGGCGACCGCGACATCCTGCCGCGCGACGTCATCAGCCGCAAATTGAGCGTGCCCAACGCCGAGCGCATCTTCTTCATCCGCCACGCCCTGCGCGCCGGCTTCAGCATCGGGGAGATTTTCAACCTCACGAAAATTGACCGCTGGTTTCTGGTGCAGATCAAAGAGATTGTGGATTTTGAGGAAGAACTAGCAGGAGCGAAGAATTGAATTTATGGCAGGCATTCCAAAACCAAGTCCTTGCTATCTTGACGATTTTGAAAAGTGGAAAATCGTTGATGGTCGGCAGGTTTGGAGGAATAAAGAGGGAAGCCGTCTTTACACTTGGGATTCGCTACACGGAGAGGTTGAAGTTTTTGATAGCCGAGGTTATCATCTTGGTGCTTTACATGCGGTAAGCGGTGAACTAATTAAACCAGCAAAGAAGCGCAGGCTTGATGTCAAATAACAACAGTTCAAAAAAATTTATCACTTTGGTGCTGGAAGGTGACGCCTTCGACACTGAAATAGATGATTTTGTCGAAGCTTGGCATAACGGCGGCTCAAATTTGAGTCTGGCTGAATTCTTGGGCTTAACCGATGAAGAGTATGCTCTTTGGGTTGAGCAGCCCGAATCTCTTCGTTCTATCCTGTTTTGCCGCAAACACACGATTCAATTGGAAGAACATTCCGAATGGCAAGAAGCGCATCGTCTGGCCGCGAGGTCTCAAGGCCTAGGCGATCCCGAAAAGTTGTTGAATTGGCTCAAGAAAACTGGTCGCCTTGATTAATGTTGCCAGAAGAAAAGATTGCTTGTCGCTTTTCACAGCAACGCAAGCTCAAGCCTCCAGTAGATACCGAATTATTGGTAAAGCAGTTTGCAGTCTTGGA
>DASXED010000108.1:0-23774 GCA_036490295.1 Verrucomicrobiia bacterium
GCCGGCCACGGCGTTGGAGATACAGGTTCACTGGCAAAATTCGCTCCCTGCAAATAATTCGCGGCGTAAGCGTTCACCAATGTTCCAAAACTGTGGCCGATGAAATGGATTTGTCCTGAATAACCTGAACCCAAAGTGCTCAATAACGCCTGTCCCAGTAAAATTCCCTGATATGGAGCTTGGCCGCCCGCTTGTTTTGGATCGGAAAGTGACGAAGTTGCCGCATTTTCCCAATTCCATGCCACGATGTTGGCAGTAGGATTTTGGGTGTGCAGTTCTGCCGCCATTGTCGTCGGCCAATCGTCAATTCCATTGGGCGTGAACACCGGCCCTATTAGAGGCAAAGTTGGAATCCAGCCATGCGTCAAAACAATGGTCATTTGATTTGGATCAACTGAAGCGAGATTCGCCGTAAAAATCCCGCCATGATATGCCATGAGTTGCGAAGGCGGAGGCGGTGAAATCAAATACGCCGGTGTGCTTTCGGCTGTCGTTGGTGTGCGAGTGGTCGAAACAATGTTCAGCACCGGCGCGTCAAGAAACTGGTAATAATAACTCACCGTTGGACTGCTTTGTAAATTCAGGATGCCATCGCCCGGCCACTCGTAATACTGGTAGCTCGCAATCGGTGACATGATGCCGCCGTTGGTCAAAGCCGCGCTGCTGAAATCTTCGGGGTATTGATAACTGACAATCGGAGATATGATGCCGCCATTGGTCAATGCTTCGCTGTCGAAATCTTGAAGATATTGGAAACTGACAATGGGCGATTGAATTCCACCGTTAGTCAACGCTCCGCTGCTGTAATCTTCTGGATACTGATAACTTGCGATTGGCGACATGAAATTGGTAATCACGTCGTCGGCAAAAGCAGAAGTGGCGGCGAGAATTGCAATCAACGCAACGAACGGGAAAATCGCGCGGGATAATCTGGGGAGCGCACCCGCCACGGGTGCGGCAAACGACGCCCTCGTCGTTTGCGAAGACGTTCGACGCGAGGGCGCGTGTGCTCCCCATTCCATTGGTTGCGACACAAGACTCATCCGAGCCTTTTTAATTTGAAGTTGCGGCTGTGGCGTAAATGAGGCCGCCGCCGCGCGGGATGACGATTGCAATTGTGGCGGTGCTGGACGACAGCGTGCCGGTGCTGTTGAGGCCAGTGGCGCTGACTGCCGAACCGCTCGCTGGTTTCACGCTCACGGTGATTTGCGTGTTCAACGGCAGGTTCGCGCAACTTACGACGATGGGAATGGGATTGTTTTGCTGCGCGGAAAGCACGGCATCCGGCGTGGACAACACGCCCGTGGGCGATGCGGAAACGGGAACTCCGCCAACGCTCGTAACAGTCAATTGCGGCAACTGACCTGACGTTGGAATAATAATAAATTGCGAACCCGAAGTGAACTGCCCTGAAATACCACCACTGAATTCGTTATCATAAGTGTCAAATCGGATTCGACCCGGATCAGCCGAACCTGCTGAAATCGAGCCGGAACCGCTAATTTGGGAAGCAACAAGTCGAATCGCACCTCCACTTCCCCAGTCTGCGAAATTTCCGGGTTGGCCGCTATTGGCATTAACACCTCCGTTTACGGTGATGGAACTTGAAGCGGCAATGAGAATTGCGCCACCACCTCCGCCACCACCACCTGCGTTTTGGGGGTCGTTGTCGGAACCGCCACCGCCGCCGGAACCACCGAGCAATGGAACCAAAAAAGTATTGCCATAATTATAAGTGCCACCACCTCCGTCGGCTGCTCCGCCACCGGGTCCTTGTCCAGCAGTGGCCGGCGAATTTCCAGAGTTAGCGTTGCCACCCCGGTATCCTCCTGGACCACCGAGACCGCCTTGTGTTTGCGCTGCATAAACACTTTGCCCTGACACATTCACTGAACCGCTAATCGTTACGTCGTTTTGCACGAGCCAATAAACCGGCGTGTTGTTCGCGTTCGGAATGAACGTCACCGTCACATTCGCTGGGATGTTGACGTAAGTATATTGGTAAATTCCGGTCGAATGGTCGGCCATGTTGATGACGATGTTTGTCGAATAGCCAAGATTGGTCAGGCTGCTGTAATCCAGCGCGCCATCACTGCCATTGCTGCCGCTGTTGACCTGCGCGTGCGCGCTCGCGCACACGAACACCGCAAACATCATTTGAAGAATTTTCTGTTTCATTGGATTTCCTTTCTTTCGAGTTATTGCATTGAATCGTCTCAAAACGCAGCGTCCACGTCAAGCACGTCCTGTGGCCTATAGCCTACATCTGTCGCCAGCGTTTCCGGCTACAGTTCGGCAAATGCGCCATGACATTGCAAAACAATTCGGTCAACGTGTTCGGAAAGTGAGGCTGGATCAGAAATTGTCCCAAGAAGCTCTCGCCGCAAAAGCCGACATTGACCGGGCTTTTTTAAGCGGCATCGAGCGCGGCGTGGAAAACCCAACATTGTTCACGATTCAGGCCATTGCGGATGCCCTTAAAACGAGCGCTGGAAATTTGATGAAAGGCATTTGAAAAATCCTTTCGCCCTTACAGGGCTTGGAAATTTTTTGACGATTAACCCAGGGCGGCGTTCAGTGCTTGCACACGGCCACCATTCACTTGCCCTGGGCTATTATCTGTCAGCCTTACAGGCTTTTAATTTGTGTGAATTCGTGAAATTCGTGTCAAAACCTTCGTGGCATTGGCGCAAGAGCAATTCATCTTTTCAAACGCGGTTCTTCTGACTATTCTCCCGCTCCCGAAAATTTAACATGGCTCTGATCGTCCAAAAATACGGCGGCACTTCGGTGGGCAACACCGACCGCATCAGGAATGTCGCGGCGCGCGTGGCGAAATATCACGCGCAGGGCGACAAGATTGTCGTCGTCGTCTCCGCGATGAGCGGCGTGACCGACGGCCTCATCAAGCTCGCCAAGGACATCGCGCCGCTGCCGAGCGAACGCGAAATGGACATGCTCCTCGCGACCGGCGAGCAGCAGACCATCGCGCTCACGGCCATCGCGTTGCACGCGGTGAACATTCCCGCCGTGTCACTCACCGGCGCGCAAGCGGGCATCGTCACCGACGTGGTTCATACGAAGGCGAAAATCCACAACATCTCGCCGAAAAAAGTCCATGAATTGCTCGACGCGGGCAATGTCGTCATCGTCGCCGGTTTTCAGGGCGAAACGAAGGACGGCCAGATCACGACGCTCGGCCGTGGCGGTTCGGATTTGACGGCCATCGCGCTGGCCGCCGCGCTCAAGGCCGATCTTTGCCAGATTTACACGGACGTTGACGGCGTTTATACCGCCGACCCGCGCCTCGTGCCGAACGCAAACAAACTTTCGGAAATTTCCTACGATGAAATGCTGGAGCTTGCGAGCCTCGGCGCGAAGGTGATGCAGAGCCGCTCGGTGGAATTCGCAAAAAAATTTGGCGTCGTGTTTGAAGTCCGCAGCAGTCTAAACGAAAACCCAGGAACGATTGTGAAAGAAGAAACCAAAAGCATGGAAGGCGTCGTCGTGCGCGGCGTCGCGCTCGACAAAAATCAGGCCAAGGTCACGCTCGTCGGCGTGCCGGACAAACCCGGCGTGGCCGCGAAAATTTTCAAGGCGCTCGGCGACGCGACCGTCAACGTGGACATGATCGTCCAGAACATCAGTCACGGCACGGGCACGCCGCAGACGGACATTTCGTTCACCGTCGAGAAGGCGGATTTGCTCAAGGCGCAAAAGGTCATCGGCGTTCTGAAAAAAGAGATCGGCCTGCGCGACGTGATTACCGCCGAAAAAATCGGCAAGCTGTCCATCGTCGGCGTCGGCATGAAATCGCACACGGGCGTGGCCGGAAAACTTTTTGAAACGCTCGCGAACGCCGGCGTGAACATTGACATGATCTCGACGAGCGAAATAAAAATTTCCGTCGTCATTGACCTCGCCAAAGGCGAAGCGGCGACGAAGGCGGTTCACGCGGCGTTTATTGGCTAATTTTTCCAGCCGGTCACTTTTGAAAACGCGACGCGCTCGTCCAAATTCACGTCTTCAGAGTTGCCTTTGTCGAGGCTCTCGATATTGGTGGAGTTGTGGCGCAACAGCCAGCCGAGTTGGTTGTTCCAAGTGAAGCGGTAAGGCGTTTCATTACAGCCGCTGGCCGGCGGCGGCGGCGGCGATGCCGGCAGGTTGGGGCCGTCCACTTCGTTGATCCCGCCTACGATCCAGACCGTGCCGCCGGAACGCAGCGTGTCGGCGATGCGTTCCAGCACAGGTTGCATCGCATTGGTGTTTTGCATTTGCGCCGCCAGCAGGTCGTAACGCTGGCAGGAATGGTCGGCAATCGGCGGCGCGGTCGTCCACGCGCAGGGATTTTTGAAATACCGTGAGAACGTGATTCCTATCTGCCACGGCGTGACGACGACAAAATCATTTTTGCCGGCCGACAACGAAATTTTTTTCGCGAACAGGTCAACGTTTGTGAAACGATAATCGAGCAAGCGGACGCCGAACAGGGTGGAGACCACCGCCGCCGCCGCGAGACCACCCCAGAGCACGGCGCGAAAACGCCCGGCGGGACGCGGCAATGCAGCTTCGAGGCAGACCGCCGCCAGCGCCACCAGCGGCAGAAAATACCAGGGCTGGACGGGAAAATTTGCCAGCTTCAAAAAAATCCAGAACAGGGCCGCGCCGAAAACCATGGTCACGGCGGCAAACAGGGAGCGGTCATCGCCCCGCGCGGAAAAAAGACCGGCGGCGGCGCGGAGTAAAATAAATCCGGCGAGCAGCAGCCACACCCAGACGAATTGCGGCAGTGGATATGCCAACAGTGTGTCGAGATCATTCAGCGCAATCAAGCGGTCGAAGTCCATCCGCAACGGTGCCGCGCTCTGCGGCATACCGGCGATATTGCGCCAGTAGGGCAAAAGTGAAACCGCCGCAGCCAGACCAGCGAGAAAAATGGCGACAATGAGTTTAAATTTTTTCTGGCGCAGGAAAACCGTGCACGCCCCAGCGCAAATCGCCGCGACCAAAACGGAATTTTGATAAAGCACTTGAACGCTCAATAACGCCGTCGCCGCGAAGATAAGCCATGATTTTCTGCCGGGATTTTGAACGAAATTCCACGCTGCCGCCGCGCCCAGCGCGATCATTGCGCTGCCAAGTCCATAAGCGCGCAGCCACGCGGCGTAGTAAATCACCCATGCATTCAGCGCCACCAGCACGAGCGACCATAACGGCGGCGCACGGCGCGTCCACCAGGCCGCGAGCCAGAAAACTGTGGCGAGACCAAGTCCTATCAGCACGCCAAAGCAACGCAATGCAAGATCGGATCCGCCCAGGCCAAGTGCGCTCCATCCGCGCAACAGCAACGGAAATAAAATGGGGAACGAGTCTTGGGCAATATTGTGTAATGCGCCTTGGGCCCGGGTGACGGAGTTCACTTCGTCACGCTCCAGTCCGCCTACGCGGTTGAGAAAATACAAATGTAGCGCCAAAACAGCAATCGTCGCCAGCACCGCCAGCAACCAGTCCGCGTCCCGACGGAGTCCGGCACTTCGGTCGACATTGGATTCGGATGTCATCGGTTCATTCAACAATTTTGCCGGTTACAAGACAAAACAAATAAGCTAATGTTGTCTCTGAATTACAATTCGTTCACGAAATTTATCAACCCACTGCCAGACGGCGGTGGGTTTTTTGTTTTAACTTCATCGCCGAATCGTTCCGGGCGATTTTTTCATTCAATCAAGGAAACACAACCCGCTTGGTTTCCAGACCTGCGCCCGTTAAGTTGGCTGTGTGCCGACTGACATCAAATCCCTGACGCGCGAAGAATTGGAAATCCAATTCAAAAACTGGGAGCAGCCAATTTATCGCGTCGCGCAACTGCTTGACTGGCTTTACGTCCGGCGCGCCACGACTTGGGACGCGATGACGAACCTGCCCAAATCTCTGCGCGAAAAATTGCGAGAGAATTTTTCTTTGCAAATGCTCGAACTCGTCCGCAAGCAAGGTTCGCACGACACGACGCAAAAATTTCTCTGGCGGCTGCACGACCATTCGCTCATCGAAAGTGTTTTGATTCCGGCCAATCCCGCGCTTTACGGGGAAGCCAGCGACCGCCACACGCTTTGCATTTCCACGCAGGTCGGCTGCGCCTACGGCTGCAAATTCTGCGCGAGCGGATTGGACGGCTGGAAACGCAATCTCACGCCGGATGAAATTGTTGAACAGGTTTTGGCAATCGAACGATGGCACGCGACGGAGAGTTGCAAGTTGAAAGTTGAAAGTTGCAAGATGGAGCCTGAAAAACCTTCAACCTTCAACCTTCAACCTTCAACTGATTTGCGTCTCATCAACAACATCGTCGTCATGGGCATGGGCGAACCGCTGGCAAATTACGACAATTTGCTGAAGGCGCTGAAAATTCTCAACGCGCCGTGGGGCGGCGGCATTGGCGCACGAAAAATTACTATTTCAACGAGCGGACTCGCGCCGCAAATCCGCAGGCTTGCGCAGGAGCCGATGCAATTCCGTCTCGCCATTTCACTTCACGGCGCGACCGATGAAGTTCGCAACAAAATCATGCCGGTCAACCGGAAATATCCGCTCAAGGAACTCATCAGCGCGTGCGAGGAATATCAGCACGAGAAAGGCCGCATGATCACGCTCGAATATATTTTGATCGCGGGCGTGAACGATTCGATTGAGCAGACCAAGCCGCTCGGCTCGCTTGCGCGCAAGCTTTACGCGAAAGTGAATTTGATTCCTTACAACAAAGTCGAAGATTTGCCGTGGGAACGTCCAAGCGAGGAAGTTTGCGAGAATTTTCTCGCCGCGCTGGAAAAGGAAAAAGTCATCGCCACGCTGCGCCGTGAAAAAGGCGGCGACATTGACGCCGCGTGCGGGCAGTTGCGGCTCAAGACGGAAAAGGAACTGCGCGGTTCGACGGGCGGTTAATTTGTTTTGGCCGGAATCAAGGTGGGCTTGCGTTTGTATATTTCAAAAAACTGATCCAGCGGGCCTTGATATTTTCTTGCGTCATCGCCCCAAAGATAAGCGGCCTGCCCGCCGGGACGCGCGTTGACGAGGCCGACTTTTTCGTAAAATTCTTTTGAATAGCCGCCGATCCAGCTTAAAATTTCCGTGTCCGATTCATCGTGAAGCAGCCATGAATAGCGATACATGACCAGCACCAGGTATTCCGGCTTGCTCGCCTCGATTTCATTTATCATCTCGCGCTGCATTGCGACCGCATAAGGCTGTGTTTCCATCAGCGGATAAGTGTAGATGTAGCCGGTGGCCGAGTGGCGTTGCGCGTAAAAATAAATCTCCGGCTCCGATCCCACGACGGCCACGCGCGCAGTCGCGGCGGAATGTTCGCGGATGAATCGGGCGACGGCGACTGATTCGACAAAGGGATTTTGCCAGCCGTAAATGTCCCGGCAAACCGCGACCGACGGCAGTTCAAAAAAAAGTTTTTCCTGCAGGCGCACGTTCAAGCCAAACACCACGGCGAACAAGATTAGGGGAATTATTTTCGCCAATTTCGGCCGCAGGCAATCCTGCAACAAATGAACGGCCACGCCGACCGCGACGGCAAAGGCCGGAAGCAGCAGGATGAAATAGTGCGCCCGAAAAAGAAATCCAATCGCCGCTCCCATAAATGAAAAAAATAAAAAGCCGGTCACAAAGGTCATTTGATTTGAATCACTTTGTTCCGAAATGCGAGCAGCAGACCAACTGCGGCCAAAATCCAGAATCCAACATAGACGGCTGATTTTTCCTGAAGATATGCGTCGAGAGATTGAATTCCGTCCCATGCGGATTCGCGCGCCGCATAAGAACCGGCGTAAGCAAAGGTCCAAAACCAAAATTTGGAAAAAACCCCGGCAAAAACCAGATAAAGACACGTCAGGCCAAACGGCAGCGCCATTCCGAATCCGAAATAAAAACTTTTTTTGATGAAGCCATGCCAGGCAATTGGTTTTTTTTGCATTTCGCACCAGACAAGAAATGCGCTTCCAAAAAGGCAGAAGCATATTCCCTGTTGCTTCATCAGAAATGCAAACCCGTAAAGCAATCCGCTGAAAAATAAAATTGGCAGCCGCCCGGATTCGCAGGCCCGCCATAAAAACAGCGTCGCCGGCACGGCGAACAAAACCACAAAGTGGTTGGCGTGGGCCGCCATTCCCAAAACCGCCGGACTGACCGACAGGATTCCGTAAGTGGCGCACGCGACGAGGCCGGATATCACGCCAAAAAGTTTCCGCCCCAGCAAAAAAACAAAAATGATCGTGAGTGAATTCACCGCCAGCAGCGTCAGGTGGATTCCCGCGATGGTTTGTCCGAAAACTTCCATGCCGAGCGCGTAGGCAAAATACGTCCCCGGCAATTTCATGTTGTAGGCCAGTTCGTAAGGCGGAATTCCTTGAAGAATCAATTGCCCGGCGTAGGCATATTCGCCTTCGTCGCGTTCCAGCGGAATGTCCAGCAGGCGAAAACGGATGAAGCCGGTGAACAGAAGAACGATCAGCACCGCCAGCCACGGCCAGAAATAAATCAGCCGGCGTTGGGAAGATGTCTGGAGGGGAACATTATCCATCTGCGGAATGAAGTAACACGGATCGCCTTTTCATAAAAGACTTTTGACGTTGCGGCGCGAAAAGTCAGTTTCTCTTCACCGGATCAGTCTTTGCGTCAGCTTTGCGTTTGTAGATGACGAAATATTGCTCGACGGAGCCGTGATAATTTCTGGCGTCGGCGTCCCAAAGATAAATCGTTTCGCCCGTCGCGCGCGTGTCAACGATGCCGGTTTTTTCGTAAAATTCACCGGCGTATTTTTGGAACCAGTCGAAAATCTGGAAATCGGACGAAGAGTTGACCATCCACGAAAGTTTATAGCCGACCCACACCAGGTATTCCGGCTTGTTCGTCTCGATTTCGTTTATCATCTCGTGTTGCATTTTTACAGCGTAAGGCTGCGATTCCATCAGGGCGTAGGTGTAAATGTAGCCGGTGGCGGAATGGCGTTGCGCGTAAAAATAAATTTGCGGCTCCGATCCCACGACGGCGATGCGCGCGTCTGCGGAAGAATGTTCGCGGATGTATCTGGCAACGGCAAGCGATTCGACAAAGGGATTGTCGTAATAAATGACGCGGTTGACCTGTTCCGGCGTCAGTTGGAAATAAAGGTCTTTTGAGACGAAAACATTCCAGCCGAGAACCGCTGCAAACAGGAGCAAGGGAATCATTTTCCAGATTCTGGACTGCCCGGCCTGTTGCAACAAAGAAACTGCCAGCCCGACAACAATGGCAAATGCCGGAAGCAAAAGAACAAAATAGTGTCCCCGAAAATAAAGTCCGGTCGCCGTGCCTAGAAATCCAAAAAACAGAAATCCCATGATGAAGATGATTTGCCTTTGAATGGCCTTGTTGCGCAACGCGAGCAAAAGTCCCGCGATGCCCAGCATCCAGAATCCAAGATACACGGCGAACGTGGCCTGAAGATACAGGCTGAACAGTTGAAGGCCGATCCACAAAGATTTGGCCGTGGCGTAAGTGCTGGCGTAGGAAATTGTCCAGAACCAGAACTTGGGAAAAACTCCTGCCATTTCCAGATAAATGCACGTCAGACCGAACGGCAAAATGATTCCCAGCCCGAAAATAAAAATCTTTTTCGCCAGTTCGATCCAGACGACCGGCTTGCTTTGCATTTGTCCCCAGACAAGAAAAATTCCGCCGAAAAGACCGAAACACAATCCCTGCTGCTTCATCAAAAATGCCAGCCCGTAAAGCAATCCGCTGAAAAACAGAAGTCGCGCACGGCCGGATTCGGCAGATTTCCACAGAAGCAGCGTGCCCGGAACGCCAAACAACACGACAAATTGCGTGGCATGGGCCGCCATTCCATAAACCCCCGGGCTGACCGACATCAAGGCGTAACTCGCGCACGCGGCAAGCCCGGCCGTCGCGCCAAAAAGTTTCCGCCCCAGCAAAAAAACAAAAATGATCGTCAGTGAATTCACCACCAGCAGCGTCAAATGAATTCCCGCCGTCGTCTGCCCGAACACCGCCATGCCGAGCGCGTAGGCAAAATACGTTCCCGGCAGTTTCATGTTGTAAGCCAGTTCGTATGGCGGAATTCCCTGCAAAATTAATTGTCCGGCGTAGGCATATTCACCTTCGTCGCGTTCCAGCGGCACATCGAGCAGACGAACGCGAATGAAGCCGGTGAACAAAAGAACGAGCAGAACGAATAGCCACGGCCAAAGACGAAACAATTGATTTTTGGTGGCACTTGTTGCCGGCTGATTTTCCATTGCATACTGAAATAACACGGAACAATTTTCGATAAAACAAAAAAATGCCCGGTATCCGCACAATTTCAAAACAAAGCGTGAACTTGCAGAGGTGGTTTGATATGTTCTTTGCGTGAAACGGAATTCAAAAGTTTTGCCGCCATTGCCGGAACGCGCCGCAAAAATGTTCGCGCGCTTGAAACATGTGCGCGGCATGAGCGACGGCGAAAAATCCGTTCACGCGCTCGGCCTGGCCGCAACCCCCGAAGAACGATGGCAACTGATCCAAAATCATCTCCGCTTGTTCAACTGTTCGCCGCGCTCAAAGCGGAACGCATAAAATTCATGCTCGTCGGAATGTCCGCCGCTAACCTTCAAGGCGTGCTGGCCTCGACCGTGGACGTGGATGTCTGGATTGGCCTGCCGTCGCGGCAGTATATGAGCGTTATCAATTTGTGCCGGAAACTGAAGGCAACCGTCCAAAGCCCGAATAAAGTTTTTTTGAGCGATGAAACGCCCGTGGACTTTATTTACGAAATCGAAGGTTTGAAAAGTTTTGAAAAAGAATTTGGCGAGGCAAAAAAACTGCCGTTTCACGGCCAGACAATTCCAGTGCTGCCTTTGGAACGGATTTGCAAAAGCAAAGAAATCGCCGCACGCGACAAAGACAAGTTGCACATCCTTCTCATTCGTCAATTGTTGAAATCAGAAAAAGCAATCCGGAAGCCCCGAAAAAACAGCCGCTGACTACGCATTTTGAATTTTTCATTTTTAATTTCATTGTGATCGCATTACTCGACTACGGCTCCGGCAATTTGCGCAGCGTCCACAAATCGCTGCTCAAAGTCGGCGCGGACGTGCGCGTCGCACAGACGCCGCGCGAGATCGGCGACGCCAGCGCGATGGTTTTGCCCGGCGTCGGCGCGTTCGACGATTGCATCAACGCGATGCAGAAACAGCATTTGCTCGACGCGGCGAAAAAATTCATCCAGACCGGCAAACCGTTTCTCGGTATCTGCGTCGGCTATCAGGCGTTGTTTGAACGGAGCGAGGAATTCAATTCCTGCGCCGCCGGACTCGGAATTTTTCAAGGCAGCGTCGTCAAGTTTTCAGAAAAAAACGGACTGAAGATTCCGCAAATCGGCTGGAATCAAATCGAGATTGCGAAAAAAGATTGCCCGTTGTTTCGCGGAATTGAAAACGGCAGCTACGTTTATTTCGTCCACAGCTTTTTTCCGCAACCGGCGGACAAATCCATCATCGCGACGCGCACGGATTACGGCGACACCTTTGCGTCGTCCGTCTGGCGCGACAATGTTTACGCCACGCAATTTCATCCGGAGAAAAGCCAGAAGGTCGGCCTGCAACTGCTGAAAAATTTCGTGGAACTGGCGAAAGGTTAAAAACAACTTGGCAACACCGGATAAATGGTGAAAATTCAGGCAACCGATTGGAATTTATGATTACTTTGGCCGAACCCGAAATCGTCACTCGCAAAGGCAAACCCGTGTCCGTGATTTTGCCGATCAAGGATTACGAGGAATTGATTGAGCGCGCGGAAGACGCCGGTGATGTGGACTGGCTCAAGCAAGCGCGCCGCAAACCGCTGCGCTATCGCCCGCTCACGGATTATCTTGCAGATAAAAAAACCAAGTCGCGTGTATAGAATCCTGCTCGAACGCTCTGCCGAAAAGGATTTGGGACGGCTCGCGCACAACCTTCACGACCGCATCATCGCAGCGATTCAAAAACTCGCGCAAAATCCCCGGCCATCTGGCTGCCGGGAACTTGCGGGAACGGAAAACGATTGGCGCATTCGCGTCGGCGACTATCGTGTAATTTATGAAATTGCGGACGTCATCCGCGTTGTGCGCGTGCATCGCGTGCGCCATCGCCGGGAAGTTTATCGGTGAAAAAACGTGCGGCCTGCAACTGCTGAAAAATTTTATGGAACTGGCGAAAGGTTAAAATATGAACAAATGTAAATTCTATCGTGAACAGAAAAAAGTTTTAATGAGCAACGAGATTGTTGGAGACAGGGCAAACCGCACTAGCAGCAACATTATTCCTTGGTGCGAACATGAACATTCTCCAGTTTCAGAGGAAAGGACTGCGGCTATCGGTGGAGCAAGTTTACTTAAATGTGGAGGCGATATTTCAAAATGTCAGGTTGACCTCGAATTACGCAGTGCGTTAGATTAACTCTCATGGCACTCATAAACTGTCCCGAATGTCAAAGTCAGGTATCTTCTGCTGCGGCAGCTTGTCCGAAGTGCGGGCATCCTATGAGCGTGACAAAATCAACTAGTGTTAATGCCGAAAACAAATCCGAAGAAACACGTTCAGAACAATCCACCGAAAGCACCACCAAAAACGCACAATCTTTCGGTTTCGTTTTATTTGTTGGAGGACTTATTGCGACAATTTATTTTTTAGAGTTTTTTGACATCACCGTTTCTACTGCATTTGGGGCTGTTAATAACATTGGTCTTTTGCAGGATCGCCAAATCGGAATTATTGCCAGCGTTGCTGCATTGGCTATAGGAATTATCTTGGTGGTATTTGCCAGCCAAAAACGATGACCATTTATTTCTTCCAAAAGATTTTTTAATTGCTTGCAGAATTTTGATTTTCTCCGCACTTGATTTTCATCCGCCGGTAAAGCACTTTGCGTTCAGTAATTTTAACATTAAACCTTAACGAAAGAAAAATTATGCCACACGAACTGCCACCCCTGCCCTACGACAAAGCCGCGCTCGAACCCCACTTTGACGCGTTGACGATGGATATCCATCACGACCGTCATCACAAGGCTTACGTGGACAATCTCAATAAGGCCATCGCTGGCAATGCCGCGCTGGAAGCCAAACCCATCTGCGAGCTGATCAAAGACATCGCGTCCGTGCCGGAAAATATTCGCGGCCCCGTCCGCAACAACGGCGGCGGCCATGCGAATCATTCGTTCTTCTGGAAAATTCTCGCGCCCAAGGCCGGCGGCGCGCCCACCGGCAAGCTCGCGGATGACATCAAGGCGGCGTTCGGCAGCTTCGATGAATTCAAGGCGAAGTTCGAGGCAGCGGGCCTCGGACGTTTCGGCAGCGGCTGGGTCTGGCTCGTGAGCAACAACGGCAAATTGGAAATTGTTTCAACCGCGAATCAGGACAATCCGATGATGGGCAAAGCCATCGCCGGTTGCGAAGGCAAGCCGGTCATCGGCTGCGACGTTTGGGAACACGCTTATTATCTGAAATATCAAAACAAGCGCGCGGATTATCTCAAGGCGTTCTGGAACGTCGTGAACTGGAATGAAGTCGCGAAGAATTATTAATTCATCGTAGGAGCCGAGGTGACGAGGCTTAAATTAAAAAGTTAGAGACTCCTTACGTCGTCCCCCTACATTTCAAAAATAAAACGCGCCGATGAAAGTCGGTGCGTTTTTTATTTGTAGCAGCGAACGGAAGTTCGCTCTGACTAATTGAGCCAGCTTGCGCTGGCTGCCGCGAAAATTTATTCCGGCAATTTCCCGGCAGCTTTTTTGCCCTTCGGCTCGATTTTGTTCTCTTTGCCAAGAACGATGACGCGCGGTTTCCAATTTTTTGCCTCGGCTTCGGTGAAAATTCCAAAATTCATGATCGTCAGCAAATCGCCTTTTTTTCCAAGATGCGCGACCGCGCCGTTCATGACGATTTCGCCGGAACCATTTTTGCCGCGAATGGTGTAGGTCTCAAAGCGTTCGCCGTTGGCCATGTTGCTGCAAAGAATGCGTTCGTATTCCCGCAAGCCGACTTTGTCCATGAGGTCGCCGGAAATCGTCAGGCTGCCCTCGTAATTGATGTCGCCGCCGGTGACGGTCGCGCGATGAATTTTTGATTTGAGCAAATGGATTTGCATGAGCCATTGATTATAGCGCGCGGCGCGGCTACTTCAACTTGAGAAAATTTTTCAAAATCTGCCGGCCGTTTTCCGTCAGAATGCTTTCGGGATGAAATTGCACGCCCCAGATCGGCAGCGTTTTATGTTTTACGCCCATGATTTCACCTTCGTCGGTTTCGGCGGTGATTTCCAAAACGTCGGGCATCGTGTCGCGCTTGATGACGAGCGAATGATACCGCGTTGCCAAAAACGGATTTGACATTCCCGCGAACAAATCTTTTCCGTTGTGTTTGATCGGCGAAGTTTTGCCGTGCATCATGCGATAATTCACGACGACATTTGCGCCGAAAACGTGGCCGATGCACTGATGGCCGAGGCAAACGCCGAAAATCGGAACATTTTCGTTCGCAAACGTGCGGATGACTTCGTTGGACAAACCGGATTCGCGCGGCGAGCACGGCCCGGGCGAAACCAAAATGCGTTCCGGCTTAAGCGCGCGGATTTGCTCGATGGAAATCTCGTCGTTGCGTTTCACCGTCAAGTCCACTCCTAACTCGCCCAAATACTGGACGAGGTTGTAGGTGAACGAATCGTAGTTGTCCAAAACCAAAATCATTTCAGCCACAGATTATCACAGATGAAACGCAGATAAATATAATTCGATTTACCCGGCGAGCGTCTCTTCAATCAATTTCGCTGAAACCTTCTGCCCCCAGACGACCTTGCCGATTTTTTCGGCAAGGACAAATTTGATTTCACCGCCGCTGACTTTTTTGTCCAGTTTCATCGCAACAAAAAGTTTTTTGTGCCGGGCGGAATTCAATTTGATTGCCGTTGGCAAGCCAGCACGCTTAAACAAATTTTCAATCCGCCCAACATCGCGTTGCGGCAAGCCAAGAACCTTTTGCGAAAGTTTTGCAGCCGCAACCTGTCCAATCGAAATCGCCTCGCCATGCAAAAATTTCCCGTAGCCGGAACTGTTTTCAATCGCATGGCCGATGGTGTGGCCGAAATTCAGGATCGCGCGCAGGCCGTTTTCCGTTTCGTCTTGCGAAACGATTTCCGCCTTGATTTCGCAGCAGCGGGCGATGATTGGCGCGAGGATTTTTTCTTCGCGTTTCAAGATTTTCGACAAATCGCGTTCGAGTTGCGCGAACAATTTGGCGTCAAAAATGATTCCGTATTTTATGACTTCGGCAAGACCGGCGCGGAATTCGCGCTCCGGCAAAGTCTTCAAAGTTTCCAAATCGCAAAGCACGAGGCGCGGCTGGTAAAATGCGCCGACGAGGTTTTTTCCGGCGCGCAAATTAACGCCGGTTTTGCCGCCGACGGAACTGTCCACTTGCGCGAGCAGCGTCGTGGGAATTTGCACGAACGGAATTCCGCGCAAATAAGTCGCGGCGACAAATCCGGCCAAATCGCCGACGACTCCGCCGCCGAGCGCGACGATGAAGGATTTTCTTTCGAGCCGGTGTGCGGCGAGTTGGTCGCAGCAATTTTCGACGACAGAAATGCGCTTTGATTTTTCACCGGCAGGCACGGTGATGAGGACGGGTTCAAAGCCAACCTTGACCAGCGATTCATAAACCGGTTTGGCAAATTTTCTGCCGACGTTGCTGTCGGTGATGATGGCGCAGCGGTCGCCGAGTTTCAGGCACGCGCATTCGCGACCGAGTTGTTTGAGCAAGCAAGGCGCGATTTTGATCGAGTAACTGCGATTTCCCAGTTGGACGGAAACAGAGCGCACGGGCGGAGGATAAGGATTGAGTTGAAATTGCGAAACAAAAAAGCTGCGTCCTGCAACCGCCGGTTTTTTTTGCAGTCCGTCAAATCAGGGCAATGCGGAGATCATTTGACGGAGTATCCGCTCCAGAGCCATTCGAGCGCTTCCGGGAGGGTTTGCCCGACGGCCTTGCGGTCAACGTGGCCCGCGCCTTCGCAGAACACATATTGACAGTGATAGCCCTTGGCCTTCAACGCAGCGGCCATCCGCTGGTTGGCGAGCACCCAATTATGCAGCGAAGCCTCGTCGCGTTGATAGCCGTTGTCCTTCTCGCCAACTTCCAGCCACACGCGCAACGGTTTGGGATCGCTCTGCGGAAGCAGGTGTTCGTGATATTCCCACGCGCCATGCGGGGACGCCGGATTGAACGGCGACTGCTGGTTGACGAACGTGCCGGAATAACTCAACACGCGCCGGTAAAGTTCGGGATGAAACCACGCCATCGTGAACGCGCAGGCCGCGCCGGAACTTCCGCCCATCGCCGCGCGTCCTTCCGGATCCTTTGTGAAAGTCACGTTGTAATCTTTTTCAATCCTGGGCAGCACTTCCGCCTCGATAAACTCGGCATACTTGCCGGAAACGGTATCGTATTCGAGGCCGCGCTCGCTGCCTTGCGCATCGCCGCCGCCGGAATTGATCATGACGGCGATCATCACGGGCAGACGGTGGTCGGCGATCATGTTGTCGAGAATGGTGGGCAATTGATCGCCTCTCGCGCCCATTGCATCCTGCGACACGATGAACGGCGCGGGCGTGCCGGGAACATACTGGCTGGGAATATAAACCGTCACGGCGCGGAAATAAGGAACGACCACGCCGGGATTTGTTTTGCTGATGCCGGGATAGAAGTTGCTATCAGCCGAGTTCATCGTGAACCGGACCACCCTGCCCTTCGGCACGCCGGCGCGCGGCGTCAGTTCCGGGGCGTTGGCATACGACGGCCCGATTCTGAATTCCCCGTCGGTTTTCGGATTCAGGGATGCGACGTTTGCATCGGCGGGCGCGGAATCAGCCGTCGCGCCGTCGTCAGCGGCTGAAGCCCAATGCAAATTCAAAACAGCACAAAGCAGCACTGTGAAAATTATTTTCATAATTCGTCACGGGTAAGTGAGCCGCAAAAAAACGCTGCCGTTGTCCGCGTCAATGGGAATGAAAATTTGATTCGTCAAGTTTGCGTCCGGCACGTCCGTCCAATTCGTGCCGATTCCGCCGCTCAAATCGTTCGTCTGGATTTGCAATTGCCAGCCGAGGTGATCTTGCGGCCATGAAAGTTGCAACTGGTTTCCGCTCGTTTGAAAATTCAGATTTATAGAAACCAGCGATGGCAGCGGAATGGCGCCGGCTTGAATTGAATTTGCGCTTTCACCGGCGGAGTTGGTCGCGGAGACGACGTAATAATAAGTCGTGCCGGGATTCACCGCCGGATCGGAATAATTCGTGCCGGCGACGCTGGCGAGGAGCGAATAAGTTCCGCCGTTGGTCGTGGAGCGTTTCAGGTTGTAACCCGCCGCGTTGGAAGAGGCGGACCAGTTTAATTGGATCAAGAGATTTGTCCCCAGCGCCGTGAAATTCGTCGGAATTCCTGGCGGCGGCGGAGTGACGATCAAATTCACCTGTCCAGTGGTGTTGGTGTCGAAACTGTAATTGTAATCCGGCGGAGCCGACCCAAGCGCTGGCAGCGATCCGCTCAAAGTTCCCGCGTAAGTCAGCAGCGTGTAAACGCCGCTGGTAAAGCCTGCGCCGCCGGTGACGTTGATTGTGCCGCCGAGCGCGAGATTACTAATGACCGAAATGGTCGCCGCATTCGTGCCCAGAAAATAATTCAGCGCAGTGGACGGAAACAGCGTGAGATTGTTGCTGACGGCAAGCGTGCTCGCGCTGATGGTTAGCGGGCCGTTGTCGAGGACGTTTGTGTTTTTCAGCGATGCCTGCGCGTTGTAAAGGAAGAAACTGTTGCCATAGCCGTTGGTCGTCAATCCGTCAAACGTGAGGGGGCTGGCGGCGGATGCGCTGTTGGTGACGGTCAGTTGCGCGTCATAGAGTTCAAACGTGGTGCTGCCCGGCGGCAGGGTGATTTGCGAATCAACGAACTGGACGCCTGACGCGTTGTAAATGTCGAAGGACTTGGATGCCGTGATGTTGACGTGGCTCAAGATGACGTTGGTGACCGGCATTTCGGTTCGTCCCCAGATGATGCCTGCGATTACCCCGGAAGCCGCAGTCGCGGTCAAATTGCTGATGACGACATTGCGCCAGATGACGGTTGTGCCAGGAACTGGCGAAGGAACCGGTTCGGCTGCCGCGTCTTGCGGAGTAATGCCCGTCGGCGTGCCGATTTCTTCATAATAACTGTAAAGGACAAGCGGGGCGACCGTGATGTTTGTCATGCCGATGTTCGCGTAAAAAAGATTTTGACACAAGCCACCCGCGCCGCCGCCGCTGCCGCTGTTGTCAGACTTCAGGCGCAAACCGTATTCCGTTCCGTTGAACGTGCAATTGATGACTGTCAGATTCGACACGCCGCCGGAGGTGATGCTGCCGATGGACACGCCGTGCCCTGTGCCGAACGTGCAATTGGTGACCGTGATTTCCGCCGCAAGCTGGCTGCCGCCAATTTCAATGTTGTCATCACCATCGCTCACGTAAGAATTTTGGATCAGAACATTGGTTGAAGCGATGTCGAAGCCATCCGTGTTGGGCGAAGTGCCCGGCGTGTTGATCGTGATATCCTGCACCGTGATGTTCGCGTTGTTGTTTTTTATCATGATGTGAAACGTCGGCGGATTCTGAAGCGTCACGCCTTGGATCAAGATGCGCGAGGAACTGCTGAACTGGATGAAGTTTGGCCGCGAAACGCCGTTTGAATTAAACGCCAACCACCATGCCGCGCCCTGGCCGTCAATGGTTCCCGACCCGCTGATTTCCACGTCATGGATGCTGGAACCGCTGATGAAGGTGGTCGTGCCGGGCCAACTGCCCATCGGCAGCATCTGGAGTGTCGCGCCACCGTCAATTTGCAGGTTGACGTCGCTTTTAAGGGTGAGCGGGCCGCTGATAAATGTTCCGGCGGGGATTTCCACCGTGCAGCCAGAACTTCTGTTCGTGGCCGCCGCGAAATTGATTGCGGCCTGGATGGCGGCCGTGTTGGTCGTCACGCCATCACCCTTCGCGCCAAAAGCGGAATTGGTGACGCTGACGATGTTGACGATGCTGTTGGTGGGCAGCGCCGGCGCAGCCGACGCTGCGGCGTCAAATACCAGAAGGCCGGCAACCGACAGCGTGAGCGCGGCGTAAGTCCCGAAATGATTGCGCTGGACGGCTCGTTTCATGATTGTTTTGGCTGGCGTGGAACTGTCAAAATATAGCCTATGCAAGACAGCCAGCCAACCGGAGAAAACGCCGCCGCAAAAATCATCCGCACGGCGGCGTTCATTGGTTGCCTTTTGTTTTTCAAGGCGCGGTGATGATGTAGAACCGTTGCGGGAAGTTGGTCGCTTGCGGGTCGGTGAACTCTGCCGGGCCGGCTCCAAACGTGGCATTGGTCAGCAACGTCCATGTGTTGGTCACCGGACTTAAGGCGATGTTCGTGCTGGCCCAAACGCGATAGCTTTGGCCCTGGCCGCCGGCAATCGAGAACTGGATATTGCCGTTCCCCGCCAACGAGACGCCGCTGATAGCCGGCTGCGTTGGCGCAAGGACATTCAATGTTGCCGTGGCGCTGGTCACCGTCCCCGCACCGTTCGAAACAATCACTGAATAAGTGGCGGCATCGGCGATTTGAGCATTTGGAATCACCAGTGTTGCGTTGGTGGCGGTCGCATAGGGCGCGTTGGTGCCGTTTTGCAGCCACTGATAAGTCGGCGATGAGATGCCCGTCGCGCTGACGCTGAATGTCGCCGTCTGGCTCGCGGTCACCGTCAGATTTGTCGGCCCGGAAATAATGTTGGGCGCAAGCTGCGGCTGCCAGCCATAAAGCCACAAGGTCGCAGTCTCCGCGTTGGTCAGGTTTGGATCGGTGCTGGCAAGTTGGGTTCCATTGTAACTGATGGCGGCGGTGGCGGTGATGTTGCTGTTTCCAAATTCCCAATAACGCGCGTCAACCGTGTTCCAGCCGACGATATGAGCATCTATCAGGCAATCAATGTAAGCCACGTTGCCGTCCGTAAAGCCCAAATCCCGGCCGAGGCCGCCAAACGTGATTGTGTTGTTGAGCCGCGTAAGCTGGCACTTGAAGAATGAAAAACCGTTCGTTCCGGCAGTCGTCCGCGCCTGCGTGATATTTTCATAATTGACCGAGCCGCCGCTGGTCAGCGTCTCAACCTCGCAATTCGTAAAAAACGCCGTGCCTTCGCCCCAGATGAAATCAGTGTTGCCTTGAATGTGATTATCCTGAAAGTAAGCCTGATCGCCATTGTTATTAACCAGCAACGTATCCTGATAACTGTCCAAGTCAGCATTGTAGAGAATGAAGCGCTTGACCACATTGACATACAGAGCCTCGGCCTGCGAGCCGCCATTCGGCGTGCTGTTGGTCAACGTCAGGTTTTCGATGGCAATGTCGTTGGCGCTCAAGACTCCAAACATCGGGCGGGCAGCGGTTCCGCCGTTGATGTTGTCGTCGTTTGCGTAACTGATGACGGTCTGATGGCGATCCTGCCCGCAGAATGTGATGTTATTCTTCGAGCTCAACCGGTTGATTTCCTGGTAAGTGCCGTTGCGAATGTTGATCAATGTATGAACGGTGTTGCCATTCGGCACAAAGTCAATCGCGCCTTGGACCGTCGCAAAATCGCCGCTGCCATCCGCCGCGACCACTATGTTTGTCGCGTTGGCCGGACCAGCCGTTTTGGTTGTGAATTGCCAGACATTCGTCGCCGTGATGCCGGCAAAATACGCGCCTGCGCCGTCTTTGAAAGCGCCGTTGTCAATCGTCACATAATAAGTCTGGTTCGAGGTCATCACGCCCGAATGCGGATAAATTGCCGCCGTTGTTCCCGTGATGATCACCGGGTAAGCGTTCAACGTCACGCCGCCAATCGCGCGGCCCTGCGGACTGCCTTGGGCCAAATTAAGCGTGTCCACCGGCGTCGCCGAATTCGTCGCGTTGTAAATTCGGATTGTCCCGGCATTGTTGAGCGCCGGTGCTTGATCGAAAGTGATGGTCAGCGGCGTGTCGTAGCAAATCCCGGCCGCGCCATTCGTCGGAGACAACGCCACGGCGGACATCGTCGAATTCACAGTCAGTGTCACGTTGCTGCTGGTCACAGAACCGGCGAGGTTTGTAATGACAACGAAATATGTCGCCATGTCGGACGCGGAAACACTCGCGATTGAAAATACCGGGCTTGTCGCGCTGGCAATCGGATTGGCGAGGCTGTTTTTATACCATTGATAGGCTGGCGCAGGAACGCCACCCGCCGTCACCGAGAACGACGCGCTTTGCGTGTTCGTGACCACCAGGCTCACCGGCTGGTTGGTGATCGCGGGCGTCACAATGACAGTCAGCGTGGCGCTGTTTGTGACCAAGCCAAACGAGTTGCTCGCAATCAGTGAAAAAAATGCCTGATCGTCCGCCGGGTATTGAACATTGGTAACGACCAACGAAGGATTATTGGCGCCCGGAATGTTCACGCCGCCTCTTTGCCATTGGCTGGTCGCCGGTGGATTGGCGGCAATTACACCCGAGAAGATAGCGTTGTTGCCTTGGATAACTGTTTGATTAAACGGTCCCGTGACCACCGGCTTTCCGGGCGGGCCGATGAAGAGCGCCACTATGCTGCTTGTGGTGGCGCCATAGATGTTGGTAATCACCACAAAATAATTCCCGCTGTCGCCGGATTGCGCGCTGTTGATTTGAAGATCCGTGTTGGTCGTGCCGGAAATCGTTGAGCTTCCGCCTGGGCCATTGCCATCCGTCAACAGATTGGTGGAACCGCCGTTCGTATAATAATACCACTGATATGACAGAGGCGTAAGGCTGGCCGCAGCGATGGTCACGGCAAAGTTTGTCGTCACATTGTCGCCGGGGCTGCCGGTGTAGGGCAGAGGCTGACCAGTAATCACCGGCGCGGGATTGGCTGGCAGGCAAAGATCAACGGATCCACTGGCAACGTTGTTGGAAAGAAAAGCGCCCGTGGCCGCAGTCGGCACGTTCGTAAGGCCAAAATTAAAACCAGCGCCGCCAATCGTGGAATTCGTATATTTGATCAACGCGAACTGCGCCGGATAAGACGACGGCGGAAACACCGGAACTGACGCGAGCGAAATCCAGTTGGTCGAGCCGCCCGTGGTCAGAGTGCCGGCCAGGCACTTCAATGACATATCGTTGATCGTCAAACCCAAGGTTGAATTGGTCATTGTCATCAAAAATACGCCGGCGGCGTTTGTTGCGATTGTGTTGCTGACAATGAAAGTTGCATTATTCATCGCAATGATGTTGGTGATGCTCGACGCGCCGACGAGAACATTGTTAGCGTTGACCGTGCCATTGAAAACATTCAACACGCCTCTTGTATTCAGGGCGAATGCCACACCGCCGGCCAAAGTCGTATGGCCGAGTTCCAATGTCGTATTGACCGTCAACGTGGCATTGTTTCCGTTGACGTTCATGGTCCCGGAAACAGCGCTGCCGGTGCTGGCGGATCCCTGATCGCCCACCTCAAGCGTGTTGACGTCAACATTGCCTGCGGTGAAAGTGAAAATGCCGCTGTCTAATGCCGCTGTGCCATTTCGATCCCTGCCCAAAATCAATGTGTCCACCATCGCGTCCACCGACCCGCCGCTGAAATCAACTTTTCCGAATGCTGCAGCGCTCGAACCGCTGCCGATCGCAGTGTCGCCAACTCCCCAATGGGAAATACGGCTCGTGCCGCCGTTTATTCCGCGAAAATATGCGGTCGGATTGTTGTTGGTGAACGCCGGGACGAAGGCCATGAGGGTTGGAGCCGTTGCCGAACCGCCGGATTTTACTCCGCCGACATTGATGCTGTCGGTAAAAATAGCGTTGGTCAGCCCCAGAAACAGGGAATTCAACCCCGACCCCAGCGTGCTGCTGCTTCCGATGCCAAGGTCAATTGCATTCGTCATTTGGGTTGATGAATAGGGAGATGAAAAATTTCCGACCCATGACGTGGCAATGACATTTGTCCTGGCCAGAATGAGAGAGCCTTGTGCGGCAGCGGTGCCGACGCCAAACAAATAATCTCCGATGGCAATCTGCCTCACGTTGGCGACAAAGTCATCCAGATTGGTCATGTTCAACGTCGCCAGCGCGGTGTTGGCGCCGGATTGTGAAATGGAAATGCAAGCGTTGGTGTTGTTGACGTTTAATGTCGCCCCGGAACCGGAAATGCTTGCGAATATGCTCGCCGCAGCCGCGCCGGCCGCCGGCGTCCCCGCAAACAGCGCGCTGCCAAACGGCCCGGTGTTGTTCGTGATGTTCAATGTCACACCGGAAGCAATGAGTGTGTTTTGATAAGAATTCGCCACCGAATTGGTGTAGGCCAGTGATGAGATTGTTCCAAGAAAATTTCCGCCCGTGTTGTCCACGACGTTGCTGATCTCCGTGATCGCCGTGGCATTTCCCGCGTTGCCAAAGACGACATTGTCCGTCGAAGCAGGAACGCCCGCAGTGCCCGTGCCGCCCGACCAATTGGCGCCGTTGGACCAGTTTGTATCCGTGCCGCTGGCGCCCGTCCAAAACGCAGTGCCCGCCTGCGATGCAAAAGACATCATCAACAGCCCGGCCAAAACAACAAATGTGGAAAAAGATTTGATATGATAGTGCAAGTTGTTCATAAGCTTTGATTCATCCGGCCACCAAACGACGCAACAGGACT
>DASXED010000176.1:0-20397 GCA_036490295.1 Verrucomicrobiia bacterium
AATCTCGCCGTGAAGCGCCCGAGAAATGTCTTCATCCGCGACTCGAAGGACGTGCGGATCAGCGGCATTTCACTGCGCGAATCGGGGTTGTGGAACCTGCATTTGTTCCGCTGCAAGGATGTGCTCGTGGAAAACGTGGACATCCGCTCGGCGAACCGCGCGCCCAGCACCGACGGCATTGACATTGACAGTTGCCAGGATGTGACCGTCCGCAGATGTTACATTTCCGTGGATGACGACAATGTGGTCATCAAGGGCAACAAGGGAACTTCCGCGCTGGACGACAAGACGATTCCGCCCGACGAACACATCCGCATTGAAGACTGCACGTTCGGGATGGGCAATTCCGCGCTGACGCTCGGCAGCGAGGCGACGCTGGTGCGCGACGTGCTGATCGAAAATTGCAGGCTCACCGGGACGGAAACGAACTGTGTCTTGAAACTCAAACTGCGCCCCGACACGGAACAGCATTACGAGAATATCACCGCGCGGAACATCACGGTGGACAATCCGGCGGCGCAACTGGTCTCGATCAAGGGCTGGACTCAATTTTTTGATCTGCAGGGCAGGCCCGCGCCAAACCAGTTGGCGACCAATATAACCTTGGAAAACATCACCGGCACGTTGCATGATTTCGGAGTTGTGGACGGGCCGAAAAAAAGCACCGTGGCGAATCTCACTTTCAAAAATATCAACATCACGTTGCGCGTTCCAGACGTGGTGATTAAAGGTGTGAAGGGTCTAAAATTGGACAATGTGAACATCAAAGTCGCCGCACGCACGGGAAATCAGGAAACAGCCGGGAAGTAAAAACCGGCGCATGATTGCGAATGACAAAACACCCGGTCCGGTTTCATCAGACAAACGGCGGGCGCGGCGGCTCAAGGCGATTGGCGTTATCGTGCTGCTGCTGGGAATTGCCGTCGCGGGCACGGTTTATTGGATGGGGACGCGTTCGGCAGATTTGTCGGATGACCCATCAATGTTGGGATATGACAAGCCCGAGGAGCGGCAGATGGAAATTCTTTACGGCAAGCAGGGCGAACTCATTGAGGACTGGCTGGACGATCTGAAACAACCCGGCACGCAGGCAATCCTCATTGCGGCCGTTTCGGCAATCATTGCTTCCGGCTGTTTTTATTTTGCCCGGTTATTGGACGTTGACGACGCAGCGCCCTGACCGCCGTCCGGGTGTGTGATGACACTCTTTACTTCATCATTTCATCAAGCGTCGGATTCATGGCGTCGGCCCAAATCTGGTAGCCGTGTTCGTTGGGGTGAAGCAAATCCGGCATGATGCTGCGCGGCAGCGTGCCGTCCGCTTCCAGAAATTTCGAGCCGATGTCGAGGAACTTCACCATCTTGCCGTAGGCGAGCCTGGCAATCGCCGGATTGATTTCATTGATCTGCGCCTGTTGTTCCGGCCCGCCGTCGCCGCGCGGGAAAATCGCCAGCAGCAAAATTTTGCTTTCCGGCAGTTTCGCGCGGATTTCGCCGACGACGGCCTGCACGCCCTGAATCGTTTCGGGAACGGTGTTGCGAATGGTTTTTCCGTCGCGCTCCTTGCCGGTGTTGTTCGTGCCGATCATCAGCACGACGACTTTGGGATGAATTCCATCGAGTTCGCCGTGATCCATGCGCCAGAGGACGTGCTGTGTGCGGTCGCCGCTGATGCCGAAATTCGCGGCGTGACGCGGCGCGTAGCATTGGTTCCAGACATTCGAGCCGCGATTGCGCCAGAAATCCGTGATGGAATCGCCCATGAACAGAATGTCCATGCCGCCTTGTTTCGCCTGCGCAACAAAACCTTCGTGGCGCTTGATCCAGTTCGGGTCGCGCGGCACGGGATTGGTGGCCGAGTTTGACGCGGCCACAGTCGTGACGGCGTCTCGGGCAAAAAGATTTACGGCGCAGAACAGCGCGGCAAAAACAAAAAGTGGACGGACGGCTTTGGCTCTCATATTATCAATGTGCGGAAATTATTTTTTGCCCGCGAGCAAAATTTCCGTTCCGGCGAGCATTGTCGGGCCGCGTCCGTGCGGATCGTCGTCGGGTCGCGGACGATTGATGTAAAAGTCCAGCGTTTGGCCAATGCTTGTCCCGGCGCAAGTGCCGTTGACGCCGCCCTCCGCCGTCACATTTTTGGCAATGCCCGCAAAGGCCTTGCGCGCCACGGCCATGTTCGACGCGTCAATCCAGCCGCGATTCACCGCGCGCGCGATGCCGTAGGCGAACATGGCCGTGCAACTCGTTTCTTCCCACAACTCCGGCTTGTCGAGAATCTGCCGCCACATTCCGTCGGACGATTGGACTTTTTTCAGTCCGTCAATTTGTTTCCGCAAAATGTCGAGCAACTGCGGGCGCAGCGGATCATTTTTCGGCATTGCGGAAAGCGTTTCCACGAGCGTGACCGTCACCCAGCCGTTGCCGCGTCCCCATTTGAACGGCGCGTGCCTTTTTTCATTCACAAAATAACCGTGAAACCAAAGGCCGTCCGAATCCTGTTCCAGCGCGGCCTGATGGATGATGTTGTTCGCCGCGTCATCAATGAATTTCCGGTCGTGATTGTAAATACCCCAGCGCACGAGGAACGCGCCGCCCATGTAAAGATCATCAGGCCAGAGCGTGCCGCCGTATCGTTCGGGACGCCAGAGCGTGCCATCCGGGAGCCGGTCCTGTTTGTGGACAACCCAGTCGGCGATGCGCGCGACGACTTTTTTTTCTTCCGGGGAGACTTGGTCAGGATGGCGAATCATGCTTTCGACAATTTCATTTCCCATCGCGCCGCAACTGTCCAGCGTGCCCAAGTCCATCAGCAGTTTGATTTTGCTGCCGCCGGCAAACGCGTCCGCATTCGTGCCAAATTGTTTTTCCAGCCCCGCAAGCCAGCCGTAATAACGCGCACAAATCAAATTGTGCCCGATCACGAATTTTTCCGCGTCCGCATCGCCCGTCACGTCAGTGGAACGCATCATGCCGTAAAGCATCACACCTTGCGGATAATTCCAAGCGATGCCTTCCGGCGCTTTGGCCGCCTTCGCCTCGTCAAGATTTGTGACCGCCGGATAATCGCCGTCCGCGAGCGGATGAATCTGATGCTTCGCCACGCGCGCAACCACGTCGCGGATTTCCGCGTCGGAAATGCCGCCCGAATCCGGCGTGATGGACGCGCTGTTTTTTTCCTGCGTGTGAGTTGCGCAACCGCCGGCCAAAATGAGCAGCAGCGGCAATGCTGAAACGAGAATTTTTTTCATGAAATTATTTTGTTGGACGGCGGGAAGATTTAATTGTTCAGCGTTCAAGGTCAAGCCTGCGTTGGTAAATTGCTTCAATAAAAGCGTCGCAAAACTCGATTTTGTGACATGAGACCTCTGCAAAACCATCGGACAACCGTAGCGGCGTCTCGGCAGAGCGCCGGAAAACCTCGGAAATTTAAGAGTGCGGCTTTCTGCCGAAAGCCGCTACGCCCTCTTGCAGAGGTCTCGACATATCAAAATAATCTGTTCGCTTTTCGCGCCGGTGTAAATGTATCAGTAAATGATGAGCGATGACATGGCGTTGCTGCGGGAATATGCCGGGCGCAATTCCGAGGAGGCGTTTGCCGCGCTCGTGTCCCGCCACGTCAATCTGGTTTATTCCGTCGCCCTGCGCCAGGTCCGCGATCCGCATCTGGCGGAAGAAATCACGCAGGCGGTTTTCATCATTCTGGCGCGCAAGGCGAAATCGCTTGGCGACAAAACAATTTTGCCCGGCTGGCTTTGCCGCACGGCGGGATACGTTTCCGCCAACGCATTGACAATCCAGCGCCGCCGCCAGCGCCGCGAACAGGAGGCTTATATGCAATCCATCTTGAACGAACCGGAATCCGATGCGTGGCGGCAAATCGCGCCATTGCTGGACGATGCGCTGTCCCAACTCCGGCCAAAGGATCACGACGCCGTTGTGCTGCGGTTTTTTGAAAACAAAAGCCTCGGCGAAGTCGGCGCGGCCATCGGCGCGAACGAAGACACGGCGCGGATGCGGGTCAACCGCGCGCTGGAAAAACTGCGGAAAATTTTCACGAAGCGCGGCGTCGCTTCCACGACCGCAATTATTGCCGGAGCGATTTCCACCAACTCCGTTCAAGCCGCGCCGATTGGACTGGCGAAAACAATTTCCGCCGTGGCAATTGCCAAAGGCGCGGCGGCAAGCGGTTCAACATTAACACTCATCAAAGGAGCATTGAAACTTATGGCATGGACAAAAATGAAAACGGCGGTGACAACCGGAGTAGTGATTGCGCTGGCCGCAATCTCAACCGTTTCAATCATGAATTACATCCATCATTCGCCGCCCAGACAAACCGGCAGAATGAAATTGCCGACTGGGGATGTGAGGCCAATGATTGCTTATAGTTATAGTCGTTGTGTATTTATCTTGGCATCCGATGGCAGTCTTTGGAGTTGGGGCGAAGAAAGTTTAGGTTGGCCGGTTTTAGATCTCAAAAACAACATTCAAAACACAACCATGCTGCGGCGCATTGGAAATGAAAATGACTGGGTGAGTATTGCCGTTGGCGATTCGCAATGTCTGGCAATCAAATCAGACGGCACGCTTTGGGGATGGGGTGGAAACTTTAATTTCCAATTGGGTGACGGCACAAAAATTACAAGACCAACGCCAGTGCCATCCGTTCCCGGGAACGATTGGAAACAAGCTGCTACCGGCACAAGCAGTTTCGCGATAAAAAATGACGGCACTTTGTGGGCTTGGGGAAACAATTGGGCGGGTCAATTGGGAATTGGCAATACCAAACCAATGACGAACGCGGTGCAAGTGGGCACATCAACCAACTGGACAAAAATTTGGGGTGGAAGCATTCAAACCGTCGGTTTGCAATCCGACGGCAGTCTTTGGTTTTGGGGATCACTTACTGGCAGTTCCGAAGATACAAACAAATTCCTTATTCCGACACGCATTTCGCCGGATACGAATTGGACGGATGTCTGTTTCGGTTATTCCACGATGTTCGCCCTCAAATCGGATGGAACACTTTGGGCTTGGGGCTTGAAGGCGGATATTTACAACGGCGGACCGGATCACGGTCTGGATGGTTCATTCGCACAAATCACACCCACGCAAATTGGAACTCAAAATGACTGGCAGTCCTTTTCTTCCGCGCAGGGATGTTTTTATCATTTGCTTCGCAAAAAGGACGGCTCGCTTTGGGCATTGGATGCGTCGGAACATCGCAGAATAAAACCGGCTTCGGAATATAAGCCAATTCCCTTACGCAGAATTAACTTTAACAAAGACATCGCAGCGTATGCTGCTGGAGGTGACGACATCGGAATAATTTTAACGCCAGACGGTGAAGTTTGGACTTGGGGAAGAGTTCTTGGGGAACATTCGCAGAAAGATTTTCGGGGGCCGAAAGGCAAACAGCTTTTTCCAAAATACGAAATCATTGATAAACCCTGGCAGGTTTCAAATATTGATTCTCCCGATGCAATGGAAAAATAAATTCAAATGCCGCGAAAGAACACAAAACTCACAAAAGAATTTTTCTTTGCGTCCTTTGCGTTCTTTCGCGGCTAAAAAATTTCAAGTGCTCGCGCTCGCGTAACGGCGCAATGAAAAACGCCAGAACCATTCCGAAATCACAGTCCACACAATTCCCAAGCCAATCATCAACAGCCACCAACCCGGCGAGGTCAATTTATCCGCCAGCACGCGCACCGGCACGTTTGAGACCAGCAAAATCGGCAGCGCGAACGTGAACACCGCCCTGAACGCGCCATGAAATACCTCGTTCGGCATCCGCGCGATGTTGAACAGGTTGTAATAGCCCCACACGAGGCCTTGCGCGCGCACCGTCCAAAAACTGATCGAGGTCAGCATGAATATCAGCGAGTAATGGATCAAAATCGCCACGACGCACAGCGCGGCGAAACCAAGCAATTGCCCGAACGACGGATGCAAGTTTAATTTCACCGCCGCCCAGACCATCACGCACACGGCGAAGAGCGCGTTGACGAACGCGCCCAAGTCCACCTGCCGCGTGGAGACGATGAAGCGCGTGTTGACCGGCAGCGCGAGCAGGAAATCCATCTTGCCCGTGCGGACGAGTTCGGAAAGATTTGTGCAGTTCGTCAGGAAAAACGCCTGGTAGATTTGCTGGATGAAATTGCTCGCGCCGACGAGCAGCACCATCTGCCATTTCGTCCACGAGCCGATGGAACCGGTCTGGCCGTAAAGAACCATGACGAAACTCAACTGCAATCCGAACCAAAGCAGCTCGACGAGAATCCACAGAATGAAATTGCCCTTGAACGACATCTCGCGCGCGACGGAATTTTTCCACAGCGCGGCGTAAATGGTGAGGTAGCGTTTCAGGTTCATCGTTCCGGCTTAAATCATCACAGCGTGGTTGTGGCACGAAAAAATCGCTGTGGCGAACTGATAGTGTTGGTGAAATCAAACGTGCCGCTGGTCGAGGTGGTGTTGGTGTAGATGGATGTCCAACTGGTCAAGTCGGTGGACATCTGGATGACGCACTGGCGATTCGCTCCAGTGGCCAAATGCAGTTGAAACATCCCGGAATTATTTGACCCTGCCGATGACAGCCAGATGGGGGGATTCAACGCATTCTTCAAGTTGAGCCGGCCACCCGTCACACATTTCCCGGCCAGCGAAGTCAGCGGATCCGTCGCGTTCAATAACCGCTGGATAATCTGCTGATAATTTTCAGTCGGATACTTCGCCAGCATCAACGCCAGCGCACCGCTCACATAGGCGGCGGAAAAGGAAGTGCCGGCCAGATTGATGGCCAGGCCGCTCGGCGGATAGTAATACGAATCCGTCGCAGCAAAGGTGGTATAAATCTGGTCGCCCGGCGCGGCGAGATCAACATTCGTTGCACCGAAATTCGATAAAGTCCCCAGCGCGTCCGTGCGGGTCGTGTAAGCCACGGATATGATGTTATCAATCGCGTAACAGGCCGGATAAGTGGGGCTGGCGTCAATATCAATACCCGGATTGCCATTGCCTGCGGAAGCCACCCAAATGATGCCCGCATCCCGCGCCGTGATAATCGCATTGGAGACTGCCTGCGAAAAAGTCGGGCTGTCAAAACTGGCGTTAATGATTTTTGCGCCGTTCGCTTCCGCATAATCTATGCACGCGATCACCGTCGAATCGCTGCCGGTGCCATTGTTCAAACATTTGCAGGCCATCATCTGAACCTGCCACGCCACGCCCGTCACACCTTTGCCATTGTTGCCCACGGCACCCAACACACCGGCAACCATCGTTCCGTGGCTGGTAGAATCATCACTCGGATCGTTTGTGCCGTCGAACGCATTGAAGCCATTTCCGCCATCGTTGGGATTCACCCACATATTTGCCGCCAAATCTTCATGCGTGGCGCGGATACCGGAATCCAGCACTGCCACCACGATGTTGCTTGCCGAGGTCAACACATCCCACGCCTCCGTTGCATCAATGTCCGCGTGGGGCGTGCCGCCGTTCTGTCCGTAATTGTCCAAAGCCCACAACGTTCCGTCCACAAATTTTGGATCATTCGGCAGTGTCGCATCCGCGTGAACCAGATAATCCGGCTCGGCGTATTCAACTAACCCGCTTTGTTGATATTTGGCAATGAAACCCGCCACCGTTTCACCTGCGGGCAAGGCGATGACTTGAGTGCCGCCGATCCTGTCAAATGCCCGCCTCACCTTTGCCCCATGTGCGGCATGAAACACCGCGAGCGTGGTGCGACTGATGCCGGCCTTGGGTTGGATGAGGATTTGATCCGTCCGATATTGAGAATTGGTTTCAGCAAAAACCGCCGACATACTCAACAACCAGAAACAGATTATACCGAACACCTTCATAGCTATTGGTCTTTGCATGATTTTAAGTTGGTCGAATAAAATTTCCGTGGCGCCCGTCAACGCGCGACGGAATTTTTCCACAGCGCGGCGTAGATTGTGAAATAGCGTTTAAGATTCATTGTTCCGGCTTAAACTATCACGACGCCAAACCGGGGCAAGGTCAACAAGAGAACCGGGGTTAAATCCCGCGTTTAATTTTTATTTTTTGCGAGCACTTTATGAAGGCCGGCCAGAAGTTTTTCCACCGTGAACGGCTTGGAAATGAGCGCACCCATCTTGACCCGCCCCGGAACTTCTTCCGCATCCTTTTCCGAATCCCCGGCAAAAACAATTTTGACATCTGGATTGATCCGGCGCAAGGCAGTGGCCGTGGCGGCGCCGCCCATGAGCGGCATGACTGAATCAATGATGACGGCGTCCACGGCATCACGCTTCTCCGTGAGGCAGGTGATCGCTTCAAGGCCGCTGGCGGCGGTCAACACACGATAGCCATAGTTTTCCAACGCCGTTCGCGCGATGAGCAGGGCTATTGCCTCGTCATCCACGACGAGGACGCATTCGCCGCTGCCCATTGGCAACGATGGTTCTTCAGGTGTCACCGCCGGAAAAGTTTCAATCATTGCGGGCAGGTAAAACTTGAATTCCGTGCCGCGCCCCACTTCGCTTTGCACGTCCACAAAGCCGTCGTGATTCTTGATGATGTTCAATGAAGTGGACAGCCCAAGACCCGTGCCTTTGCCGGGTTCCTTGGTGGTGAAGAACGGCTCGAAAATCTTTTCCATCTGTTCGGCAGAAATGCCGGTGCCGGTGTCCTTGACGCTGACACAGACATAATTGCCGGGTTTCACGTCCTGATGACGCACGGCCAGGGTTTCGTCCAAGCACACATTTTCCGTGGCGAGCGTCAGCGTGCCGCCTTCGGGCATGGCGTCGCGGCCGTTGACGCACAGATTCATCAACACCTGATACAATTGCGTAGGAATGCCAGAAACAGGCCACGATTCCCCGCTCACCTTCACCTGACATTCGATGTTCTTGGGGAAAGTGTCGGCGACAATCTTGCCCATTTCTTTCACGAGCGGGTTGGCATAAATCAGGGATTTTTTTGTGTCCCCGCCGCGAGCAAACGCCAGCACCTGTTTCACCATGTCCGCCCCTCGCTGTGCGCTGGACTGCATCGTTTTAAGAATGTTCTCCTTCTCAACGGGCGAGGCGCGGAGCATATCTATGCCGATGAGGACGGGCGTAAGGGCGTTGTTCAAATCGTGGGCGATGCCGCTGATGAGCACGCCAAGACTTTCAAGACGTTGCGAGCGCAGGAGTTGTTCTTCGAGTTGTTGCAATTGAGCGTGCTGCTCGGCGTTGCGCAACGCCTGGCGCATGGCGGGCACCAGCCGATGCGGGCGCTGTTTGATCACATAATCAACCGCCCCGTTTTTGAGGCTTCTCACCGCAGATTCTTCACCGATGGTGCCGGAGAAAAAAATGAACGGCGTTTTAGGGGATAATTCGTGGGCAATGGCAAGGCCGCTCAATCCGTCGAATGAAGGCATGCTATAATCGGAAATGATGACATCGTAGCCGCCCTGATGCAAAGCCGTTTCCAAATCAACACGGGTCTGGACGGCTGTGAATTCGCAGTCCAATCCGTCCGCGCGCACCATTTCCTCAACGAGAAGCCTGTCGTTCTCATTATCTTCCAAATGCAGCACGCGCACCGCTTTCTTGCACCCAAACGCCTTCATAATGAATGTTCATCAGCATGGCCTATTCCATGCAAAACAATCCGCCTGATATAATGATTTGAAGATAACAGCTTTATTTGGAAAAGCAAATGTAAAACCAGCAAAATAAAATCGCCTTCGAACGGCACCTCGCGCGCGACGGAATTTTTCCACGGCGCGGCGCAAATGGTGAAATAAAATCAAGGCTGGCTTGCGGGCTGGTTGGTAATTCCCAGCCGCGCTTTGATCGCATCGAGGTCGCGTTGAATTTGAGCCATGTCGGCCTCCATTTTCCTTTGCCGGGCGGTTTCAACGGCATCCGGCGCTGACAATTTGATTTGTTTCAGCAATTCATCGCCCAGGTTCGCGTTTGCCCGCCTGGTTTCGGCATTGACGTTATTCTCAATCCGGCCTTCCTGCCCGGTCATCGCGCCTTGAATTTGCGCGGCGTTGAAATGCACCGCGTCCATTTCATTGGTATGGTAATTATACATCAGCGAATTTTGCGCTTGGCGTTCGATGTCAGCCGCCTGCAGTTGCGACTCGATCTGTTTGCCTATCGTCAACAGCAGGAACAATGTGTTGGTGTGGAAGAAAAGCGCGTCGTCGCGGTTCTTTTCAAAATAGGAATTGTTCATTTTGTCCAGCATGGGCGCCAGCGATGTCAGTTGTGACTGAAACGCCGCCATTTGTTTGGACTGGTTCTGCTCGAATTGAATGATGTTCTGCGCCAGGATTTGAATCTTTTCGTTGTTGATTTTTGCCTGTTTGTCGCAGCCGCAGAGGAGGATTGCGCCGGTGAGCGGGAGTAAAAGGTAAATTTTTTGCATATTGAGTTTGATCGGACAGGTTAAGCGTTTTGCCAAATGAAAATGTGCGGTTTTCCAGCCGTTCACCGTTCAATTTGGCCGGCCAGACTGCCCAAGTTAAGAAACACCTTGCCGGTGGATTCGTCAACCGTGATTGCATTGTTCTTTTTGCGGTGCAATCTGCGGATGACAAATGAATTGTTTGTTGCGGCGATGCAGATTGTCCGCGCTTGTAACCGATCGCGTTTTCAGGCATCTTTAACCCGACAGCAACATTCACCATATGAACTTTTTTAATCATCTTTCTCGCGTCTTGCTGGCCGCCGGCGCCGGCATATTTGCATCCGGCTCCCTGGCTCAAAATACTTCCGACGCCGCGACTTACAAAATTGTCAATACGGCCCGGACAATGGGCGCGGGCGGAATTGATTATGTTTATGCCGACAACGATGGCCGCCGGCTTTATGTTCCGCGCGGCAATCAAGTTCTCGTCTTCGATCTCGACACGCTCAAATCCGCCGGTTCCATCGCCACCGGTCGCGCGCATGGCGTGGCGGTTGACCCCAGGTCGCATCACGGCTTTTGCAGCAGCAGTCCCGTTGTCATGTGGGATTCCAAGACGCTCGAAACCGTCAAGACGATTGACGTGCAGGGCCGTCCGGACGGCATCCTTTTTGAACCTTTGACGGAGCGCATTTACGTTTTCAGCCACAGCGCGCCAAACGTCACGGTGATTGACGGCAAGGACGGCTCGGTCGTCGGCACAATTGATCTCGGCGGCGCACCCGAACAGGCGCAGAGCGACGGCGCGGGACATCTTTACGTTGATCTCGAAGACAAGGATCAAGTCGCCGTCGTGGACGTGAACACGCTCAAAGTGACCGCCCACTACGGTCTCGGCGGCAAAGGCGGCGGGCCGGGCGGCCTCGGCCTCGACGCGAAGAACCACATTCTTTTCGCCATGTGCCACGAACCGGCCACCTGCGTCGTGTTGAACGCCGGCGATGGAAAAATTCTCGCCACGCTGCCCATCGGCAACGGCACGGACGGCGGCGGGTTCAATCCTGCAACGATGGAGGCGTTCAGCTCGCAGGGCGACGGCACATTGACCATCATCAAGGAAAACAGCCCGACAGATTATGCCGTCGGGCAAACCGTGCAGACCAGGCCGCGCGCCAAAACCTGCACGCTGGACGCGAAGAAAAACCAGATCATTTTGATCGCCACGGAACCGCCTCCGGCTGTTCCGGCAACTGCCGCAAATGCGACTGTCACCGCCGCCGCAACTTCTCCCGCAAGCACGAACCAGCCCAACGGCAGCCGGCGCGGCGGACGCGGCGGTTACAGCGGCCCGGCCATGCTGGACATTCTGGTCGTTGGAAAGTGAAGCGGCGTGCGGCTGCAAGACGTCGCCTCGTCACGGCCAATGGCGCAAAAAATCTGACGCGATTTGAGAAGATGCTGGAGATTTGATTAAACACGAATTACGCGCCCTACCTCAATAAACCAGCACCAGCACCGCCGCATCCTGATGATTAGCCGCAATAGAACATAAAGATCGCAAAGAATCTATGTGTTCTCTGCGTTCTCTCGCGGCAATGAATCAGTAAACCAAAACGAGAACGGCAGCGTCTTGGGCGGATTTAACCACATCCTCAAACTTCTCATCCGCCGTGTTGGGTGCTTTGAGCTTGGCGTCCACCTCCGGCACCGATTCCAGAAAGCTCAAGAGCAGACTGCTCTTCACCGCGTAATTCACATTCTCCGGCAACGCCAACAGGAAATGAAGAATGAAGAAGGATGAATGAAGAAATGCCAATTGGCGCGAACGGGATGCGCTTCTGTTTCTTCATTCTTCATTCTGCCTTCATCATTTGCATTTTGGTCATCCCCGCGCCCGACAGCGACGCGATTTCCCCCTTGGCCAGCTTGGGCGAAAATCCCTGCAACGACGGGTCGGGAAAACCAACCGTCGCCACCGTGCCGCCCAGATGCGCCGAGCGGCTCGCCGCAATCGGCAACGGAGAAAATTTCCCAACTGCCTTCAACAAAGCCAGATCATTGGCCGCATCCACCTGAACAACTTTGGCGTCAACCGTTCCGGCGCTCGTGACCAGACGAACTTTCGTCGCATCCTTGACCACATGATAATTGGAAATCAAATAACCATCCTCCGTGATGAAAAACACCGTGCCGGTGCGGCCTTTCGCAATCATTCTGATTTCCACAACTGCGAATGCCGAGTTTGGCGCTTGCCAGTATATTTTTGGCGCGTAATCTCTTTTGCACAAAATATGGTTTCATTATGAATTCAGGATTGGCCGATTTATTGGCACGCATAAGACAGAATCTACGCGACGGTGTTTACGACAATGAGCGTGTGATTGAAGCGCGGGTAATATTGCCTATATTGCGTGATCTCGGCTGGGACGAGAATGATCCAAGAATCATCGCACAACAGTATTCAGCCATTCCTGGCTGGAGGGCGAAGAAAGTTGACTTCGCTCTGCTCCCAGAACGAAACAACCAAAGACCATCTGTTTTTATTGAAGCAAAGAGCCATCCATCCCTGAAGGATTCGTCTGTTTTAACCGCTGCTGAAGACCAGTTGTCCGAATACGAGAGCTATTACCGCGTTGCTGTTGCTATCATTACCGATGGCGAAATTTGGAATTTCTATAGCCCTTCTGCGGGCGGCACTTACAGTGACCGTTTGGCAGCATCCATCAACCTGCTAAACACTCCCGACGATCAAATCTTCCAAACACTCACACAATTGCTTTCGTTCGACGCGGTCAAATCCGGCGCAGCGTCCGCAGCGGTAAAGGATTTGCACGCTCGGCGCGTTAATGAGAAGGAAATGCGTGGGGATTTCGCCCGCGTTTGGCACGACCTTTTAGATGAGCCATCCGAGACGCTCATTCTCTCTGTTCAAGAGGAATTCAAAAAGAAGACCAACCATTCCCCAACCACTGATCAAGTCCGAGAACTTTTCAAAACTTTAGTCCAAGATGCCGATCTTGAGGAGATTGAAACAGTATCACCATTTTCTGATGACGTTCTGGAGGGCGATGAATTGATCGGTGGAAATTCGGCTCATACCAAAATCAGAGTCACTCTCAACTGGAAATTAGCGGGCAAGAACAAAGAATCTGAAATCATCTGTCGCGGCGATGGTGCAGTCACCCTCGTCGAAGTTGTCAAGGTATTGGTGCGAGAATTGGGAACCCAAGTTATTCCAAAGCTAGGCCGGTTTAATGTCAGGAAATTGCCCTTTGTATCGAAGATAAGAAGCAATAAATACCAGCAGAATGATCTCGGAATCGGCGGTTATCTTGTTGTGACACACAGTTCGTCTTCTGACAAAGGGCGTATCCTTGATAAGGTATGTGATGCCCTTGGATTCCGGAGGGATTTCATTAAAACGGAAATAATCCCCAAATAATTTCCGCGTTTAACACTTTTGAGGCCGCTGGACAATAACCGGCCATTGGGTTTATTTCTTCAGGACTGTCAGCAAACCAATTAAAGCCCCGACAAGCCCAGTCAACACCGTAATCCATGGAAGCCACATTTCCATCTGCGCTTTTCTTTCCGCTCGAATTTGAGAACGAATCTCCGAGACTCCTTTTTGGGGTAAAACCCTGCGATCTGGGATACTATTTGTTTCATTCCATATCGTTCGGTCTTCGCTCCAAGGAGTGAATATGCCAAGACGTTGAACTTTCGAAATCCAGTAGTCGGAAATCATCAAGTTGATTTCATCTTCAATCATGTCAGTTTCAAAACGATAGCTGCTAGTGATTTCTTCTATTTGTTCACGGTTTTGGTGATTGGCGTGTGCCTCATGCAACGCAATATGATACGCCTTAATCATCCGTCCCTTTTCTCGATGCAGTTTTGCCAGTGCAAATTTGAATTTGAAATAATTTATCATATCCGACAACCGTAAGAATAATTGGTTGCCGCTGGCAGGCAAGTCCAGTCGTCCAACGCAAAATGATTTTGGCACGGCGTTCGTCCCCAGCGCCGTCGGCGCGGCATATTTGTAGAACCAAAACCAAAAAAACTAAAACCCTCACCTGCCTTCGGCATCCTTTCCCGTCCGATGGGCGAGGAACAAGCCCGTCGGGGCGGCATCTTCGGAATTGTAGGAGTCGAGGTGACGAGACTCATTTCAAATTCCGGCCTTTGGATTTTCAATCAGAGACTCCTCACGTCGTCCCCTACGGATTGATTCACCATGTCGCTCCTGACGGAGCTTGATTCATTTACGCCGCCGTTTCTACAAATATGCCAGTCCTACGGACTTCGCCGCCTTCGCGTCCTTCGCGCGACAAAAAATTCAAACGCCAATTGCCCCAAACGTCCATCGCAAAATGATTTTGGCACGGCGTTCGTCCCAACGGGGCAACCAGAAATTAACTGCGTAGCAGCGGACGTGAGTCCGCTCCATCCAAACACCGCCCGCAAAATAATGAGCCGATTCACATCGGCTGCTACATTTTCGTTCGTCCCAACGGGACAACCGGAAATGAGCCAGACCCAAGAAGTCCGGGTGCTGGCGCACGGCCACCCACCGTCCCAAACAAAATCCGTCCGTTTCGTAGGAGTCGAGGTGACGAGACTCATTTCAAATCCAGTTTTAATTTTTCAATCAGAGACTCCTCACGTCGTCTCCTACGGATTTGGAATGGGGAGCGCAACCGTCCCGGTTGCCGTTTTCGGCGTCGCGCCGAAAACCCTTCAACAAACTAATTTGTCCAACGCTGTTCCGGGCGCGACGCCCGAACTCCTTGCGGAGGGCCACCAGCACGCGAGACGCGTGCGCTCCTCAAACGTCCGTTTCCATCCGAGATGTCTCTTTTTGAACACTTGCAAGCCGGTCTGGGATGAAAAATGGCGTTTTCATGGCTTTTAAGGCAAATCCGGCCTTCGACAAGGGAATTTGAAGCTCTGACATTGTAATGTCAGACTCTGACTTTGTAATCTCAAGGTTCGACTTTGTAATGTCGGAGCCTGACAAGGGCTTTTCCAAGCCTGACATTGTAATGTCAGACCTTGAGAAGGGAATGTCAAAGCCTGACAGGGGAATGTCAGAGTTCGACTTTGCAATGTCAGGCTTTGACTTTGCAATCTCGAACCCTGAAAAGCCATTTTGAAGGCCTGACAGGGGCTTTTGAAAGACGGACTTTGCAATGTTGGACTCTGACTTTGCAACTTCACAGCCGGATTCCATTTTCTGCGATTCCGGCAAATCTTGCACATTCATCCAATTCGTGCTTTATTCCAGCGCAAGGCGGCGCGTTCCTTTGAATGAAAACACGGGCGCGCTGTCAATTGATTGAGTTTATGATGATGTGGAATTTATTTAACCCGTTGTATTTGATGTTTGCGATTCCCGGATTGCTCATCGGCATCTGGGCGCAGATCAAATTGCACCATGCTTACGGCAAATACAGCAAAGTGGCCGTCGAGTCGGGCATGACGGGCGCGCAGGCAGCGCGTCGAATCCTCAATGACGCCGGTCTCAACAATGTGCCGGTGGAGGAAATTTCCGGCCATTTGAGCGACCATTACGACCCGGCGAAACGCGCGCTTTTTTTGTCGTCGGAAAATTTTCGCGGGCGCACGGTCGCGGCGGTCGGCGTGGCGGCGCATGAATCCGGCCACGCATTGCAGCATCAGGCGGCTTACGGATTGTTCAATTTTCGGATGGCGATTGTGCCGATCACGCAGTTTGCGAGCATGGCTTACATGGGAATTTTCTTCATCGGAATCTTTCTGCACATGATGAATGTCGTCCTTCCAATCATCATTGTGATTTTCGCGATAATGACCTTGTTCCAACTCGTCACGCTGCCGGTGGAATATGACGCGAGCCGCCGCGCGAAGGCGCAGTTGTTCCGGCTCGGCCTTGTCCGCGAAGACGAACGCGCGGGCGTCAGCAAGGTTCTCGATGCCGCCGCGCTCACTTATGTGGCCGCGCTGGTGTCATCGGCGTTGAATCTGCTTTATTACATCACGCAGGCGCGGAGGAATTGATTTTCCGCGCGGCAAAAAATAATTTTTCTTGCGACGGCGCAATTCGTCTTTAACGTCTTGCCCGTCATGGCGGCAAAAACTAAAAAGCCGGAAACGGTCAAAGTCAAACGGCGCGCGAAAATTTCCGCGCCGGCGGAAACCAAGCCCGCCGCGTATGTCATTCCCGAACCCGGCCCGCCCAAATCCGCCGAAGGCGACACGACGGCGTTCATCAGCAAAGAAGTGGCGCGTTACGACGGCGACACGGCCATCCGGCTTTACCTGCGCGAGATCGGGCAGGTGAAGTTGCTCACGCCGGACGAGGAAATCCAACTGGCCGCGCGCATCAAAAAAGGCGACAAAAAAGCACGCGAACACATGATCAAGGCGAACCTGCGCCTCGTCGTGAAAATCGCTCGCGATTACGAGGGCATCGGTTTGCCGCTGCTGGATTTGATCAGCGAAGGCAACATCGGCTTGATGAAGGCCGTTGAAAGATTTGATCCGGCAAAGGGCGGAAAACTTTCCACTTACGGTTCGTGGTGGATCAAGCAATCCATCAAACGCGCGCTCGCCAACCAATCGAAAACGATCCGCCTGCCGGTTCATCTCGTTGACAAAATTTCCAAGATGCGCCGCATCGCGATGAAGTTGCAGGAGGAATTTGGCCGCGAGCCGACGGACGAGGAACTGGCCGATGAAATGGGCATGACCGCTGCGCGCGTGCGGCAGATGCGGCAGGCGGCCATCCGTCCCGCGTCGCTCGACGCGCCGATTGGCGACGACGATTCCAACAATTTTTCCGACGTGGTCGAGGACGAAAACGCCACGTCGCCCTACGCCAATCTCGAAGACAAGACCGTGACGGGAATGTTGCAGGACATGGTCAAGCACCTGGACGAACGCGAGGCGACGATTTTGCGCTACCGATTCGGCCTCGACGGCGGCACGGAAAAAACCTTGGAGGAGGTGGGCGATAAATTCGGCGTCACGCGCGAGCGCGTCCGGCAGATCCAGAATCTTGCGTTGAAAAAATTGCGCAAAATGATCGAGAAATTGGAATCGTCAAAAAAGAAAGATGAATAACGCCGTCGTCACGCCCGCAGAAATCGAGGCCGCCATCCGCAACGTCCCGGATTTTCCGAAAGCCGGAATCCAGTTCAAGGACATCACGCCCGTGCTGGCCGACGCGCGGCTGTTCGCCGGCGCGATTGATCTGCTGACGCAAAACTTTGCGCCCGGCTCGGTGGACGCGGTCGTGGGCATTGACGCGCGCGGATTTATTTTTGCAGCCGCCGCCGCGCTGAAATTGAAAGCCGGATTTGTCCCGGTCCGCAAAAAGGGAAAATTGCCGCACAAAACGCACGAGCAGGATTACGCGCTGGAATACGGCTCGGCGACCGTGGCGATGCACATTGACGCGCTCAAGCCCGGCGCGCGGGTTTTGTTGATTGACGATTTGCTCGCGACCGGCGGCACTTCCGCCGCCGCCGCCGCCCTTGTGAAAAAACTCGGCGCGGAAATTCTGGAAGCCAGTTTTCTCATCGAGCTGAAATTTTTGAACGGGCGCGAAAAATTAAGCGGGCTGCCGATCCGTTCAATTGTCGTTTATTAAGCGCGCAATTCAGTTTTCAACTTCGCGCTTTTCGTTACATTGTCGCCGATGCACTGGCTGCAATCGCTCGACACAACTCTGTTTCATTTCATAAACCACTCGCTGGGCAATCCGTTCTTTGACTGGCTCATGCCGCTGTTGAGCGGCGGCGACGGCGTGATGCGCTGGTTTGTCCTGCTGGCCGTCGCCGTCGGGCTTGCCGCGATTTTTTTCGGCAACGCGCGCGCGCGGCTGTGCGCGTTGATGATTGTGCTCGCCGTCGCCATCGGCGATCCGCTCATTGTCAACACCATCAAGCACGCCGTCGCGCGCCCGCGCCCGTGCATCGCGCTGCCGGATGTTGTTGAACGGCTTGGCTGCACGACTTCCGGCTCCATGCCGTCGGCGCACGCGGCGAACTGGTTTGCCGCCACGATGATTGTATTTCTATTCTATCGGAAAAGAATTTGGCTCACGCTGCCGATGCTGCTTGTCGCGCTGGCCGTTTCATTTTCGCGCGTCTATAACGGCGTGCATTATCCAAGCGACGTTCTGGCCGGCGCGATTTTGGGCGCGGGCTACGCGGCCGCGATTGCGGTTGCGCTCGAAGCTGCGTGGCAGTTTTTCGGAAAAAAATTCTTCCCGCTCTGGCACGCAAAAATGCCTTCATTATTGAATCCAAAACTCTCAACTCTCAACCCTCAACTCTCAACTCCCGGTTCCCACTGGCTCCGCCTCGGCTACTTTCTGATTTTCATCATGCTGCTCGCGCGCTGGATTTACATCGCCGGAGGATTCATCGGATTGAGCGGCGACGAAGCTTACCAATGGATTTGGTCGAAGCACCTCGCGCTGTCGTATTTCAGCAAGCCTCTGGGAATCGCGCTGATTCAATTTGCCGGGACTCACATCTTTGGCGACACCGAACTCGGCGTCCGGTTTTTCTCGCCGCTCTTCGCCGCGATTTTGAGCATCCTCGTGCTGCGATTTCTCGCGCGGGAAATCGGCGCGCGCGCGGCGTTCTGGCTGCTGCTCGCCGTCACCGCCGTGCCGATGCTCGGCGTCGGCACGATTTTGATGACGATTGATCCGCCGCTGGTCTTGTGCTGGATGTGGGCGGTCGTCGCAGGCTGGCGCGCGGCGCAACCTGATGGCAAAACGCGCGACTGGCTGATTGTCGGATTGGCAATGGGACTCGGTTTTCTCTGCAAATACACCGCCGCCTGCCAGATTGTTTGCTGGATGCTTTTCTTCGCGCTCTCGCCGGTGGCGCGGTTGCATTTGCGAAAACCCGGCCCGTGGCTCGCGCTGCTGCTTTTTTCGCTCTGCACACTGCCCGTCCTCATCTGGAATTCGCAAAACGGCTGGATCACCGTCCACCACGTCGCGCACGACGCCGGAATGAGCGCGAAATGGCATCCGACATTGCGCTACTTCCAGGATTTTCTGTTCACGCAATTCGGTTTGTTGAACCCGGTTTTCTTCGTCGGCGCGATGTGGGCGATGTCCGGCTTCTGGAAGTTCCGGCGCGAACGCCCTCTGTGGCTTTATTTTTTCTGCATGAGCGCGCCGCTTTATTTCGGTTACTGGCTTTTTTCGCTTCACTCGCGCGTCCTGCCGAACTGGCCCGTGGCCGCCGTGCCGCCGATGTTCTGCCTGATGGCCGCCTATTGGAATGAAAAAATCCGCGCCGGCTCGCGTTTTGCAAAACCGTTTTTCACCATCGGCCTCGCGCTCGGATTTATCGCCACCGCGTTCATGTATGACAGCAATCTCATCGGCAAAATCGCCGGCCAGTTGCTGCCCGGCGAAAAAGACCCGTCGCGCCGCGTGCGCGCATGGGAGCAGGCCGCCGCACTCGTCGAAACCGCGCGCGAAAAACTGGAGGCCGAAGGCGCGCCAGCGTTCATCATCGCCGGAGATTACGGCATCACCGGGCTGTTTTCATTTTATGTGCCGCAGGCGAAGGCAGCCGTTGAATCCGAACCGCTCGTTTATTGCGCGGACTCGGACGAACCGGCGAACCAGTTTTATTTCTGGCCGGAATACAATTATCGCGCCAACCGCAAAGGTGAAAACGCCATTTACGTTTCCGAAGCCGGGCTTTACCAGCTTGGCAGCGGCTGGTTTTGGAAATGGCTCGCGCACGAGCCGCTAAATCGCGCCGACCCGCCGCCGGTGACTTTGCCGCCGCGCATCGCGCAGGAATTTGAATCCGTCACCGACCTCGGCGAGCACGACATCAAAATCGGCGACCGCGTGTTTCACCGCGAGCATTTGTGGGCGTGCTACAACTTGAAGTGAGAAATAAAAAGTGCGAAGTGAGAATTGAAGGCCGGAAGCCAGTCAATTGCTGTAGTGTCGAGCCTGTG
>DASXED010000113.1:0-7554 GCA_036490295.1 Verrucomicrobiia bacterium
CCGAGTTGGGCATTTATCCCGCCGTGGACCCTCTGTCTTCCAGCTCACGCGCACTGGCGCCGGAAATCGTCGGCAAAGAACATTATGAAGTCGCGCGCGGTGTCCAGAAAGTGTTGCAACGCTACAAGGATTTGCAGGACATCATCGCGATTTTGGGCATGGACGAACTTTCGGCCGATGACAAGTTGACGGTCTTTCGCGCCCGAAAAATTCAACGCTTCCTGAGCCAGCCGTTCTCGGTGGCGCAAGTCTTCACGGGTCGTGAAGGCAAACAGGTGGTGGTGGCCGAGACCGTTCGTGGCTTCAAGGAAATCCTGGAAGGCAAGCATGACGACGTGTCCGAGCAGAACTTCTACATGAAGGGCGGCATCGACGAAATCAAGGAAGCTTAAACAAAACTGCTTCAACGACCTGGACCATGGCCAATAAGTTAAAACTGGAAATCGTGACGCCGGAAGCGAAGACCTATTCCGACGACGTGGACATGGTCACACTGACCGGCGGCGAAGGCGAGATGGGCATCCTGCCGGAGCACATGCCCCTGATGACCGAGCTCGTTGCCGGCGAAATCCACGCCATTAAAGACGGAAAATCCATTTTCCTCGCCGTTGGCGATGGCTTCATCCAGGTGACCGGCGAACGCGTGTCCATTTTGACCGACATGGCCATTCGCGCGGAAAACATTGATGAAGCCGCGGCCGAACAAGCCCGCCAGCGCGCCGAAGAGCGCCTGAAGCAAAAGCTCAGCGACGAAGACTCCGCAATGGTACACGCCGCCCTGGCGCACGCTCTGACGCAACTCCAGGTGAAACGCCGCCGGAAAATCTAGCAGCCTGGCTGCCAGGGGACTGCTGATCGCCCCCTGCAACCTCTCCCTGGCCGAGTTTGAGACTGCTTCGTCAAGCCTCGTAAATTAATTTGCCATTTGGAATCCCCTTACGGCTTCTTCCCATGCCTCTCAACCACCTTCTCAAACACTGGAATCAAATGCTCTTTCAACTTTCTGGCTGCGTCTGAAACGGCCGGCGCGACCAACGGCAGACATTGACCGGGTCATCTTTGTAAAGAAGCGCACGCTCAAACTCTTCAGGACGGAGCACCAGCGGCCACCAATAATCTTTACCGCTCCAAATAAAGTTTACCCTGAATAAGCGTGGCTGGTCGAAGATGTCGCTCACGCCGGGCAAGTCACCTGGCAGCTTGCCATCAAAATCCCAAGCGGCACCGATTGTAAACTTATCAGACTTCTGAGAAATTATTAGTAATATGTGGAGCCAAATGCCCGATGGGTGCTGGCATGTCCAGACGTATCTCCCAGGCGGGACAATTTGCCCTTTGTCTTCGCGATACTCCGAAAATTCCGTCATCATCATTTTGCTGAACAATTTTCGGCACTCTTTACCAAGCTCGTTTCTCATGAAAGGGTCCTATATAGAATTTTGACATTTCAGCATTTTTTCGAATTCTTGCTCAGCTCCAATGTTGTGTGCACTACAGCCACCAGCGTGATCATTCCAGTCTCACGCCAGCCTCATACTGTGGCAAGGAGAATAGCATCCCAAAACTAATTGTGTTTTACAGCCCCCTTTACGACCTGTAGGGCTGAAAGCCCGTCATGTGATAGCCCGGCCTAAAGGGCCGGGTATTCGATTTGAAATATAAATCCTCCGCCCTGTAGGGGCGGGACATGCAGGGTCCCGGTATTAGATCAATACGGATTTTGATTATCTTCCGCCGCTTTCACTTTGCCGATGTAATAGCGATAGATGAATAGAGCGTAACCGACGGCCAAAATAAATGCGATGGGCCACCAGACAAGCGCGATGACCAGTCCATGTCCGGCGGCGGCGTTTTGGTAGGCGGACAGAGAATTTTCCGGCGCGAGTGTGGAATGCAACATAATCGGAAACACGCTCGCGGCTCCGGCGATCATCAGCCCCGTGATAAATAAACTGGAACCAATGACGGCGCGCAATTCTCTTTTGCCATGCAACCCGGTAAAAATTGCAACCGCGCCGACGATGACAAAAACAAGTCCAATCCACGCGATGGGTTTGGGACTCATGCCCGAAAACAATTCCGGTCGCACGCGCCAGGTTTCAAACGTGATAATCGCGAGCAATAACAAAACAATTTTCCAAAGCCGGCGCGCAAGGCGCAAACTCCGGTCATGCACCGGACCTTCAGTTTTCAAAATTAAGGCGTTTGCGCCATGCGCCGCGAATGTCACCAGCATAAACACGGCGACGGAAACGGTGAACCAATCAAGGATGCCGACGTTACCATACGGACTGAAGTTGGTGAAAAATGCCAGAGAAAATTTGCCGTCTGCATTCAACGGCACGCCGCGCACGACGTTGCCCAGCGCCGCGCCGATGAGAATGGCGAGCAGCAGATTGGATGCGACAAAAATAAAATTCCACGCCGTGCGCCACATTGGTTCGGCAATGTGACCGCTCACTTCAAGGGAAATGCCGCGCAAAATCAGCGACCAAAGCAAAAGAAAAAAGGCCAGATAAAATCCGGCGAACGCAGACGCGAGGATGGTGGGAAAAGCCACGAATAGAACGCCGCCAAAACTCACCAGCCAGACTTCATGCCATGACCACAACGGCCCGATGGCCGCGATGACCAGCCGTCGTTCTGCTTCCGTTTTGCCCACGATGTGCTGCAACATGCCCGCGCCAATATCAAATCCTTCCAGCACGATGAACATGACGAGCATGAAGGACAAAATCGCATACCAGGTTTCAATCATGGGACACCTCCAGTTTTCCATTGGCGGAAATACTTTGCGGGCCGTGGGCGATTTCCCGCGCGACTAAAAACAAAAACAGCACGCCCAGCACAAAATAAAGTCCGGTGAAACCAATCAGCGTGAACAAAACATTTCCGCCGCTCACGACATCGCTGACGCCTTGCCCGGTGCGCAGAATATGAAAAATAATCCACGGTTGCCGTCCGAGTTCCGCCGTCATCCATCCGGCGGTCGTGGCGATGTAAGGAAATGGAAATGCCAGCATCAACGCCCAAAGCAGTCCCCGTGATTTTTCCAATCGGCCCCGCCAGCGTTGAAAATTGGCAAGCACCATCAGTAGAATAAAAATGGTTCCCAAACCCGCCATGACATGAAACGCATAATAAAGCAGTTCAATGTTCGTCGGCCATTCATCTTTCGGAAAATCATCCAGTCCCTGAACTTTGGCGTGCAGGTGGCCGAACGCGAGAAAGCTCAACGCATAAGGCATATAGATGCGATTGTCTATGCGCTCTGCGGAAACGTTTGGCTGGCCGATGAAATTGAGTTCCACATTCGTGCCGCCGTGAAAATGTCCTTCCATCGCGGCGAGACTCACGGGCTGATGTTTTGCGACCATTTTCGCCTGTTGATCACCTGTTGGAAATGCGACCAGCGCGCAGGAAATCAAACCGACGAGCGTTCCGGTTTTCAAAAATAACGACGCCTGCTCCGCAAATTTGCCGCGCAAGGCGTAAAGCGCGCCGACTGCCGTGACGACAAACGAGCCGGTGATGAGCGCGGCGCATTGATTGTGCAGGAACAAAATCATCGCCCACGGATTTAAAAGAAAACTGCTGAAACTTCCCAGCCGCAGCGAGCCGTCCGCCGCCGTTGAATAACCGACGGGATGTTGCATGAACGCGTTGGTCGTCAAAATAAAATAGCCCGACAACCAACTGCCCAGCGCGACGCCAACGGTCGCGAGAAAATGATTGCGCGGTCCTAATCGTTTTTCGCCCCAGACAACCGCGCCGATCAACGCGCTTTCGAGAAAGAAAGCAAACATGCCTTCCATCGCGAGTGTCTGGCCGATGATGTTGCCGGAAAATTTTGAGAAAGCCGCCCAGTTCGTGCCGAATTGAAATTCCATCGGAATGCCGGTCACGACGCCGACTGCGAAGTTGATTCCAAAGATGCGCGCCCAAAATCGCGCGGCGTTTCCGAATGTTTCATCGCCGGTGCGCAGATGTTTCCATTTGAAATAAACGATGATCCACGCCAGGCCCATCGTCAGTTGCGGAAACAAATAATGATAGGTGATCGTAAATCCAAACTGCAAACGGCTCCAAAAAATCGTGTCTGCCATAGCGTTCAATTACTGTAAGCAATTAGCAGAATCAAAGAAAATCCAAATTGGATGCGGAACAAAGTTGAAACATCCATGGATTCTGATGTTGTGGCAATAATGGCAATTGGTCAATCGGCTGGGCGTGTCAAATTCCTGCGGCACAATTGTCGGCGGTTTCAAGTTTCCCCGCCGCGCTCGTCCGAAGTTTCACGTCAATGATGGTGCCTTCCTTGAGCGTATTTTTTACCGGGCATTGTTGCGCGGCGCGCTGGACGGCTTCCATGCGTGCTTCCGGAAAATCGGGTGGCAGTATTATGTCCACGGTTAGCGATCCGATGCGCAATGGGTCTTTGGCCATTTGAAAATCAACTTCAACGCCAAATCCTTCATACGGCAGCCGTGCCGATTGGCAATACATCACGGCGTGCATGGTCATGCACCCGCCCAGCGCAGCAGCCAGCAATTCCACCGGCGTCGGGCCGGCCTCCCCCCCCGCCTTTTTCGGCGGGAACGTCGAGTGTCAGTTGATGTTGGCGAATGTCGGCGCTTACGCGCAGACCGTTTTCGGATTGAATAGAAATGTGGCTCATAAAGTTTTGGATTTTGGAGTTGGCGTCATTTTCAATTTAATCATTGATTACCCAATGTGGTGGCGGGCGAAAATTCAGGATTTCCTTTAGCAGCGGCGTCATCGTTTCCGCGCGAAGATGAATTTCTTCGATGCTCAAAAGCGAAGTTGATTTGGGATCATGGCGAAGTTCAGGCAAAATGTTGGTCGTGCAGGAACGTGTTGCAACATCGGTTAATAATTTCGGCAGTGGATTGATTAGCGTCGCATTCATACGAACTAATCTACGCGACAGCTTTTTTTTGACCCCACTTGGGTTGTTAAACACCGGCTATTTTTTGCTCTGTTTCAACTTCGGCAAGTTTAAATCGCAGACGATAAATGTTCGCGTCCAGTTGCGTCTCGATTTTCCCGGCGAACTTGTGAAGAACGCGGAGCATCGCGTGGTTGTCCGCAAGAACATTGGCGACAAACGCGGTGATGCCGTTTTCGCGTGCGATTTTTGCGAGCGTTCGCACCAGAAAAATGCCGATGCCGCGATGTTGAAAGCCGTCATGCACGGTGATGGCGATTTCAGCATCGCTACCGGCTGGATTTCGAAAATAACGGCCAACGCAAATCATTCGTTCGCGGCCTTCGTGCGGAATGATTCCGACGAGCGCAAAATCATTGCGATAATCAAGCGTTACAAATTTCTGAACCTGCTCATGCGACAAATGCTTAACGTGTTCCAAATAGCGATGCAAAATGGTCTGTTCCGAGTGAGAATAAAACAATTCTTTGAGCAATGCTTCGTCCTTCGGCTGGATAGGATGAAAGTGAACTTTCAAATCATCTTTGAAATTCATGCTCGTTTGATATTTTTTCGGATGCGGCAGCAAGCCCGGCGGCAGGGCGATTTGGTTTGGATGCACCAGCTTCGTCTCGCGCGCCCCGCGCATCAATTCATCGCGAAATTTTGGGTGCGCGATGTGAATCAGAGCAATTGTGCGTTCGCGCACCGTTTTGCCGTGCAAGCTCGCGATGCCGTATTCGGTGACGAGATAACGCACGTCGGTGCGTGAAGTCACCACGCCCGCGCCGGTCTTGAGCCACGGCACGATGCGGGAAATTTTTCCGTCGCGCGTTGTGGCCGGCAGCGCGATGATCGGTTTCCCATTTTCAGATTTCGCGGCGCCGCGTATGAAATCCACCTGCCCCCCGAAACCGCTGTAAAATTTTCCGCCGATGGAATCCGCGCAAACCTGGCCGGTCAAATCCACTTCAATCGCCGAACTGATGGCGACCATTTTCGCGTTGCGCGCGATTTGAAACGGATCGTTCGTGAATTCGCTCGGACGAAATTCAAACAGCGGATTGTCGGGGATGTAATCGTAAGGCCGCCGCGTGCCGAAGCAAAATGACGTGACGATTTTTCCGGGCAAAAGAGTTTTTCGACGGCAATTCATCGCGCCGCTTTCAATCAGCGGAATCACCGCTTCCGTAAACATTTCCGTGTGCATTCCCAAATCGCGTTTGTCGGCAAGACAGTCCATGACTGCGCTGGGAATTTTGCCGATGCCCGTTTGCAACGTCGCGCCATCTTCAACGAGCGACGCAATGAACTCGCCAATTTTCACCGCTTCGGGTGATGGCGGTTGAAGTGGAAATTCCAGGATCGGCAAATCACTTTTGACCAGCGCGTTTAATTTTGAAACGTGAATGAAACTGTCGCCGAGCGTGCGCGGCATATTTGGATTCACTTCTGCGACGACAAAATCCGCGCTTTCGACTGCGGCTTTCACCACGTCCACCGAAACGCCAAAACTGCAAAAACCGTGCGCGTCCGGCGAACTGACTTGAATGAGTGCAACGTCGAGATGAACTTTTTTCTGTCGAAATAGCGCGGGAATTTCACTCAAAAAAATCGCCGTGTAATCGGCTACGCCTTCGTTCACGGCGTCGCGCACGTTTGGCCCAATGAAAAAGGCGTTGTGGCGAAAATTGGCGAGCAATTCGCGCCGCGCATATTCCGCGCGGCCAAACGTAAGAATGTGGATGATTTCGATGTCATACAAATCGCGCCCGCGTTCGGCCAGCGCAGTGACCAGTTTTTGTGGCGCGGCGCAGCCGGAGCCGATGAACACGCGCATCCCGCTGCGTAAATGCGTCAGAGCTTCTTCGGCAGTCATCCATTTCATAATTCAACTTGCCAAATCTGCCCGAAGTTGCCGTGCAATTCTTGTCCAAAGCCGAACAAATTTTGTTGAATCATGAATTGTGCCTCGCAATTTCGAGCAACGCGCGATGAAACGAATCAATCTTTTTGCAGCAAACGCATGACAACAAATGTTTAGCTTATGCCAAAATTGGGTGAGCCGGAAAACTTCGGAGAGTGGATACTGTGGGCGTTGTATTTGGTGTAATGATCATCAACTCGATTTCTATATGGCAAACGCCAAAAATAAAGCTTGTGCGCTTTTACTTTGAACTCCACAATCGCGCTCGTGTAGATTGTGTTCAGAAGCACTTTTACAAACGGCAAACTGTTACCGTTACGCTGGATGCAGTTTTCATCAGAATTTTTAAAAATATTCAGGCAGGCAAAACTTCAAACGCCTTCGCATTATAAAAACGATCTTAAAGCATAAATTCTTCCAGGCCATTGCCCGGCCGAAAAATTGCTGGTTTTGGATTTTATTTTTGTCGTTAGGCGCGCTGGCCGGCATTGGCGTCGTTTCTTGCAGCAGCATCAATCGGACGGAAGTGATTCCGCCACAAATTCCTGGAGCGACTTATGTCGGCTCGGAAGCGTGCGAGCAGTGTCATCAAGACATTTATCACGGCTTCAACACGGCGACTCATTATCATTTGAAAGCGCCGGGAACCAACGCAATGTTCATTGGTTGTGAATCCTGT
>DASXED010000049.1:0-5161 GCA_036490295.1 Verrucomicrobiia bacterium
TTTTCCTTCAGATGATTGTCTTCTGTCATCACCAAAACTTTCTCAACGGCAAGTTCAGCAGCCTGTTCTTGCCGCAATTCTGCAATTTCTTCCTGCCGAGCGCTCCACAATTCCCAATCTTGATTGCTTCGATACAAAACAGTTTGTTTGTCTCCAGAAGCAGACCAAAAACAATATCCATCTAAAAAATTTAGAAACCCCATCCGAATTGGAATAATAAACTGTCCCTTTTTTACAGGAGCACTTTGAATTGGCTCTTTAATTTGCTCGGCATATTTAGAATAAAATAGACGAATTTCTTCATCGGTTAGATTAGTTGTCCACCTAAATGGAATTTCCGGGACATTCACATCTTTACGCGTGTCCATAGTCTTTCATTTTATCCCCGCCAGCCGTTCCTTCCAGATTTTGTAAAGCTCCACGGTGGCGTGGACGTCGCGCAGGCAGTATTCGGCGATGGCGCGGAATTTTCCGGCGGCCAGCAGCGCGCCCACGTCCATGCCGGTCACGCCGTGGCTCTTGGGCGATTCGATGCCGAAGGCCTTGCAGTAAAAATCCAGGTTGAACCGCCGCGCCGCGCCGTCGCGCCCGCTCACGCTGTAAAAGGTGAATTGCTCCGCGAGGTCGCAATGCGGGTCGGTGGCGTAACGGTAGCCGAGCCAGTTTTTTTTCGAGATGGGCACGTTGAGCAGCGCCGAGCGCAGGTAGATGAACGGCACGTCGAAGCCGCGTCCGTTGAAAGTGACGATGGAATCGTATTTTTTTGCGGCGTCCCAGAATTGTGTCAGAAGTTCGGCTTCATCCGCGCACGGAATAAATTTCACCGGCGCGTTTTCCTCTTCAACTTCCTCGAAATCTTCGGCGACGAAAAGTGACTGTCCTTTCAAGGTTTCAGGATTGAGCATAGCGATGCAGACGACTTGCGAGGTGAACGGCCAGAGCGACATGAAACGGGTGATTTCCTCGCGCTTGGCACTTTTGGAAATTTCGTCGCCGAGCTTTTCGGTTTCGCGGAAAAGATATTCTTTTTGCGCGTCGTCGAAATTTTCGAGCGGCAGTGCGGTGGTCTCAATGTCGAAAACGAGGGTGGCCATGTTTCCCAAATTAAACCACCAAGTCCAAGAACACCAAGTTCAAAAAAACTTTGTGCCTTGGTGTCTTGGTGGTTAAACCGGTTCGGCAATCAAATCGGTTTTATCTGGTTGAAATTTTTCAGGGGTTGAACTTTAATGACACCACCCAATTAGTTTATGAAAACATACTGCTCAATCTTCGCCCGGCTCGCGCTCTTTTTTCTCGGCGTCGCCTTGTTATCGCGCCCGGATTCCGCGCAGGAAATTGCGCGCCCGGACGCCGCGCCAACGGCCGTGAACCTCGCGGTCGTTGCCGCGCCGTCGAGTTCATTTGTTTCCGGCGACACGGCGGTGACGGTGTTGGACAATAATTTTTCACCGCGCAATTCGCGCGACATGCGGCACGGTTCGTATGGCAACTGGCCGCGCACCGGCACGCAGTGGGTGGAATACGATTGGACAAAACCCGTCAGCACGAAACAAATGGACGTTTATTGGTGGGCGGACGGTCAAGGCGTGGGTTTGCCGGCGGCGTGCCGCGTGCTTTATTGGGACGGAAATAATTTTGTGCCGGTCGCCAACGCAAACGGCCTCGGCGTGGAGAGAAATAAATTCAATACGACGACGTTCGATGAAATCACGACGACGAAGCTGCGGCTGGAAATGGATTCCAGCGGCCAGTTGTCCACGGGAATTTTGGGCTGGAAAGTTTATGACTCCGGGAAGTCGCCGGAATTTCCGCCGACGGTCGTCGCGGGAATTGACCGCGACGTGATGGTGGGCGGGAAAACTTATTTGTCCGGCACGGTGAAATTTCTGAAACCGGGCGGCGCGACGAACGTGACTTGGAGCAAAGCGTCGGGGCCGGGCAAAGTAAAATTTGCCAGCGCGGGCGAAATGAAAATGACAGCGACTTTTTCCGCGCCGGGCGATTACACGCTTCGATTGACGGCGGGCAAAGGCGATTTGAGTTCGTCCGCGACGCTGAAAATTACGGCGAAGCTGCCGCCACCCGCCGAACGGCTCGATGTCGTTTACACGAAACACTACACGATTGACAGCCCGCTGTGGAACGACCGCGCGAAGGCGCTGATCGTGAACTGGATTCCGCATTGCATTGACCAGATCAACAGCACGAACATTCCGTGCGGACAGGGCGACGGCGGGATTGATAATTTCATCGAGGCGGCGAAGGCGTTGCGCGGCGAGCCTCACGCGGCGCACAAAGGTTATGTTTTTGCGAACGCGTGGGTGCATCAAACCGTCGAGGCCATGTGCATCGCGCTGATGGTGGACCCGAAGGGCGATCCCGAAATCATCGCGGCGCAGGACAAAATGAAGGCGACGCTCGACGACTGGATTCCGAAAATTCTCGCGGCGCAGGAACCGGACGGTTATCTGCAAACGGCTTGGACATTGCGTAACACCAATCGCTGGACCGAACGCTGGTCGCCAGCGGCGCGCGGCAATCACGAAGGCTACACCGCCGGTTATTTCATCGAGTCGGCGATAAATCATTACACGCTCACGGATGGAAAAGATAAACGCCTTTACAACGCCGCAAAAAAACTGGCGGATTGCTGGGTGGCCAATCTTGGCCCCGGAAAAAAAGAATGGTTCGACGGCCATGAGGAAATGGAGCAGGCGCTCGTGCGTTTTGGCCGCTTCGTGAACGACATGGAAGGCGGCGGTCGCGGCGACAGTTACATCGCGCTCGCAGAATCGTTGCTCAACAACCGTGGCAACAGCGGTGGCACGGAATACGACCAGACGGCGCTGCCGGTGCCGCAACAGTATGAAGCCGTCGGCCACGCCGTGCGCGCGGCGTATTGTTATTCCGGCATGGCGGACGTTGCGGCGGAAACGCACGACGTGGATTATCAAAGCGCGGTGATGTCGCTCTGGGACAACATCGTGAACAAAAAATATTACGTCACCGGCGGCATTGGCAGCGGCGAAACTTCGGAAGGTTTCGGCCCGAACTATTCGCTCCGCAACAACGCCTACAACGAAGCCTGTTCAAGCTGCGGCCTGATTTTTTTCCAATACAAGATGAACCTCGCGTATCACGACGCGAAGTATGCCGACCTGTATGAGGAGACGATGTATAACGCGTTGCTCGGCTCGCTCGATCTCGAGGGCAAGAATTTTTATTACGACAATCCGTTGGTCGGCGGCAGTCCGCGTTATCCGTGGCACGTCTGTCCGTGCTGTGTCGGCAACCTCGCGCGCACGCTGCTGATGATTCCGACGTGGACTTATGTGAAGGGCGACGACGGGATTTATGTGAACATGTTCATCGGCAGCACGATCAATGTTGAAAAGGTTGCTGGCACGGACATCCAGATGGTTCAGAAGACTGATTATCCGTGGAACGGAAACATTTCCATCACCGTCAATCCGAAGGAGTCGAAGAAATTCACCGTCTATGTCCGCATTCCCAACCGCACCACGAGCGAACTTTACACGCCGACGCCAGAAGTCAGCGGCGTCAAATTGCTCGCCGTAAATGGCGAAATCATCCATCCCAAAATCGTCAACGGTTACGCCGTCATCACACGCACCTGGAAAACTGGCGACAAAATTGACATGGTTTTGCCGATGGAAGTTCAGCGCATTGTCGCCGACAAGCACATCGCGGCAGATCGCGGACTGGTCGCGCTGCGCTACGGCCCGCTGATTTACAATGTCGAGCGCGCCGACCAGCACGACATCAACCAGGCCATCGGCTCCGAAAAATTGACCGCCGAATGGCGCGGCGATTTGCTTCATGGCGTGATGACGATCAAAGGCGACTGGGCTGACGGCAGCCCGCTGCTGGCGATTCCAAATTTCGCGCGCAACAACCGCAATTCCGAAGGCGTCGGCTCAATGGTCTGGATCAAGAACCAGCCGACAGGCGAACTGGTAAGCACCGGGATGTCCGCCGCGCCGAGTTTCTAAAAATTTTTAGAAACTTTTGCGTCTTGGCAGTTCAAACCGGTTCGGCAATCAAATCGTAATCCGTGTGGCCGACGATCTTGACGCGCGCAAATTCTCCAACCGGCAGTTTGCCACGAATGTAAATGCGCCCGTCAATGTCCGGCGCATCCGCTTCGCTGCGGGCGACGAGAAAGTTGAGGGTTGAAAGTTGAGAGTTGAGAGTTTCTGCTTCGCGGATCAAGCCATGTTCCCACGATGAAATGTTCGCCTGTTGAAGTTGTTTTTCATTCGCGTGGCCCTCGACGAGGACTTTGATTTCGCGGCCAACGAAAGATTCGGAAACTTGTCTTGCAATTTTGTGTTGCGCGGCCATGACGAGTTCGCGACGTTTTTGTTTCACTTTGTCAGGAATTTGCCCGGCCATCTTGCCCGCAAGCGTGCCGTCTTCCTGCGAATAAGTGAAAACGCCGAGCCGCTCGAATTTCGTTTCGCGGATGAAATCAAGCAGCGTTTGAAAACTCGCCTCGGTCTCGCCCGGAAAACCGACGATGAACGTGGTGCGCAAAGCAATTCCCGGAATTCCGGCGCGTATTTTCCGAATCAAATCCACGATGTATTGCTGCGAAGTTTCACGGCGCATACGCTCGAGCATATTTTCGTGGATGTGCTGGAGCGGAATGTCAACGTAGCGCGCGACTTTTTTGCACTCGGCAATCGTTTCAATCAATTCATCCGTCCAATGCGCCGGATGCGTGTAAAGCAATCGAATCCAGAAATCGCCCTTGAGCGAATTTAGCTCGCGCAGCAGCGAGCAAATCGTCGTTGAATTCGCCGGCAATGATTTCACCGTCGCTGAGAATTTTTCCGGCGATGAAATCGCGCGTGATGGTTGTAGTGGCACAGGCATCTTGCCTGCGTCTTGCAGTGAAATTTGCCCGGAACTCACAGGCAAGATGCCTGTGCCACCAGACGCCGGGCGCAAATCAAGTCCGTAATAAGTCGAGTCCTGCGAAATCAGATTGATCTCTTTCACGCCATCGGCGATGAGTGCCTTGGCTTCGGCGACAATATCCTTTTGCGTGCGGCTGCGATGCGAGCCGCGCATCCGTGGAATGATGCAGAAGCTGCACGGATGATTGCAGCCCTCCGCGATTTTCAGATAGGCA
>DASXED010000062.1:0-7920 GCA_036490295.1 Verrucomicrobiia bacterium
CTGGTGAACGTGGCGGACACCATGGGCGCGCGCTACCTGCTGGTGAGCCTGTCAGTCGTCGGCAACGGTTCGGACTTCAAGCAAAAGATGACGGACCGCGACGCGCAGTTGCGTGACATGGCCTGCGGCGCGCTGGCCACCAAGACCCTCGCCGACCTGGAAAAACCCGGCGAACGGAACCTCATTCGGACTGAGTTGATCACCGGTTTCAATGGCATCCTGGGTGATTCGACGGTCCAGGAAATTTATCTGACCGAGTTTGCCATCCAATAAGAAACCATGAGCGAATCCCCTTCCCCCGCTGCGGCTGCCGATACGGACGACGTTTCCGTGTTGACGGCCCGGGGTTTGCGCGCCACGCACAAAGCCGGGGACATCCGCGGTCATGATTTCCGGCAGTCCGGTTTTCTCGCTCCGAGCGAACTGCGCCGCATTCGCCAGCGCCACGAGCAGTTCATCCGCGCGCTCGCCGCGCGGCTGGCGATGTTTTTGCGGTTGGAATTCACGCTTCAACTTTCCAAGGTCCAGATCGTCGGCTACCAGAAATTCATTGAAAGCCTGCCCGGGCCAACGCACATCACTCTGTTCAAAACCGAACCGCTCAAAGGCATCGGCCTGCTCGTCATTCCGCCTCGGCTGGGTCTCACTTTCGTGGACCGCCTGCTGGGCGGCCCCGGCCAGATGCCCGCCGAGAGCCATGATCTCAGCGAAATTGAAATTGCGCTGATTGACCAGGTGGCCGGCCTCGTCCTGACCGAATGGTGCACCCATTGGCCGGAAATGCGCGGTTTGCAGGCCGCCGTGCTCGGCCATGAAAACAACAGCCGGTTTTTGCAAACGGCCACGCCGGACACGGCGATGCTCATTCTCTCGATCAACGGCAGCGTGGGCGAACATTCGGAGATGATCCAATTGGTCTTTCCGTACGCGACGGTCGAGCCGTTGATGCGCCTGCTGTCTCCGGCCCTGCCTGTCTCGGATGCCGCCGCCGCCCACGCCGCCAAACCGCGGTGGAATCCCGAGTTCAACGAGGTCAAAGTGCCGATCGCGGCCCAGTGGCAGGGGTTAAAAATGTCCGCCGGCGAAATCACCCGGCTCAAGCCCGGCGACGTGCTGACGCTGGACCCCGCGTGCGCCGCCCAGGTCCAGGTGCTTCTGAATCACGTTCCCAAATTTACCGGACGCCCCGGAACCTGTGCCGGCAAATGGGCCGTGCTCATCAACGGTCCTGCCAATCAAAATCTCTGACATGAACGCCACTGCTGAATCTCCCTCCAACCTGAACATCGTGCTCGACGTGCCCGTGAGCCTCACCATCGAACTCGGCGGCTGCCAGTTGCCGATGCGCGAAGTGTTGCAGCTCACCATCGGCTCCGTCGTCCAGCTCGACAAGGCCGCCGACGCGCCGGTCGAGTTGAGCATCAACGGCAAGCTCATCGCGCGCGGCGAAGTGGTCGTCATCGAAGAACGCTTCGGCGTCAAAATTACCGAAGTCATCGGCAGCAGCGCCGCCGTCGCCGCGTGAAAAGAAAATGCAGAATGAAAAATGCAGAATGAAAAAAAAATCAATCAAAGCGATTTGCTTTATTTCTGCATTCTGCATTCTGCATTCTGCATTTGCGGAAACGACTAATTTCGTTGCCGCTCCGCTCACGGCTCCCGCGTTGCCGGACGCAAGCATTTCCTTCATTCGTGTTCTCGGCGCACTCGCGCTCGTCATCGGAATTTTCCTCGGCGGCGTCTGGTTTTTCAAAAACTGGCAGCGGCTCGCCGTCCATCGCGGGCGCGCGCCGAAATTAAACGTCCTCGAAACCCGCTCGCTCGGCGGACGCCACGCGATTTATGTCGTGGGCTACAATCAGGAACGCTTTCTGATTTCGTCGTCGCCTGGCGGCGTGAATTTTTTGAGCCATTTGCCGAACGCGGGAGAAACCGAACCGGACGCAGACGCAAAAAATTCTCCCGCGCCATCGTTCGCGCAGGCATTGACGCAAGTGCTCAAAGGCAAATGAAAAAGTCCGAAGTCCAAAGTCCGAAGTCCAAAGCCGGGGATTTGCGGCGGTGCAATTCTTTTTTGCGCCCGTCGCTTTTTGCAGTTTTTATTTTTTTAATTTTCGGCGCGCTCACGGCTTCGGCGCAAACGAACCTCACCACCGGTTTCGGCCCCGTTTCAATCACGCTCGGTGCGAACAACGGCCCGCAGAACGTGGACATGGGCATCAAAGTTTTATTTTTCCTCACGCTGCTGTCGCTCGCGCCTTCGATTTTGCTGTTGATGACTTGTTTCACGCGCGTCGTCATCGTGCTGTCATTTGTCCGCAGCGCGCTGCAATTGCAAGGCACGCCCGCCAGCCAAATTATCATCGGGCTTTCGCTCTTCATCACCTATTTCATCATGGCGCCGGTTTGGGACAACATCAGCCGCGACGCCATCGTGCCGTATCAGGCGCATCAAATCACCGACCAGCAGGCGCTCGACCGAGCGTCCGCGCAAATCCGCACGTTCATGCTCAAGCAAACGCGGCCGAAGGATGTGGAACTTTTTGTCTCGATGGCGAAATTGCAACCGACCTCGCCGAATGAATTGCCGCTGCGCGTCGTGATTCCCGCGTTCATCATCAGCGAACTGCGCACGGCGTTTCAGATGGGCTTCCTGATTTATGTGCCGTTCATCCTGATAGACATCGTCGTCGCCACGGTGCTGATGAGCATGGGCATGATGATGATGCCGCCGATGACGATTTCGCTGCCGCTGAAATTATTATTGTTCGTGCTCGTGGACGGCTGGTCGCTCGTCGTGCAATCGCTCGTCCGCAGTTTCGGAACGTGAACTCAAACCACAAATGAACACAAATGAACACGAATTGAAACCGGGAACAAAAATCTTAAAGGCCGTTCGTTCGTGTTCATTCGTGTCTATTCGTGGTTAAGAAAAAAGTTATGAATGCTGAATTCGCCATCGAATTGTTGAAGACCATGATTTACCAGGCACTCACCATCGCCGCGCCGATTTTGATCACGGCCATGATTATCGGCCTCGCTATCAGTCTGTTTCAGGCCGTGACGACGATTCACGAACAGACGCTGGCGTTCGTGCCGAAAGCACTCGCGGTCATCGGCGTTTTGCTGCTGCTGATGCCGTGGATCGTGCGGTCGCTCGTCGAATTCACCACCGCCGTCATCCAAAAAATGCCGCAGATGGTGAACTGAAAATGGAAGCGGATTTTTCCAACTGGATGCTGGTGTTTTTGCGTGTCAGCGCGTTTCTGCTCGTGCTGCCGTTTTTCACGATGGCGAATTTTCCCGTGGCGATGCGCGTGGCCACCGGCGCCATCATCGCGCTGTTGCTGGCTCCGATTCTGCCCGCGTTTCCGTTGGACAAACTGGATTTCATTTCCGTGCTCGGCGTGATGGCGCAGGAAGTGTGCATCGGTCTGCTGCTGGGTTTTGTTTCACGCATGATTTTTTACGCGGTGGACATCGCGGGCAGCATCATTTCCACGGAAATGGGTTTGAACCTCGCCGCGATTTTTGATCCGACGACGCAGCAATCGTCGCAAATCGCCAGCACGATTCTGGTTTTTCTCGCGACAGTCGTGATGCTGACGCTCAATCTGCATCACTGGCTGCTGCTAGGATTTGAACAAACCTACACCGTGCTGCCCATCGGCGGCGCGCATCTGGACAACGCGCTATTTGAAAACGTCGTCGCGCAGACGAGCCGCGTTTTCATGGTCGCGCTGCAAATCTCCGCGCCGGTCATCGCGGTTTCATTTGTCGTCACGCTCATCTTCGCCGTGTTGAGCCGCGCCGTGCCGGAAATGAACGTGTTCACGGAAATGTTTGGATTTCGGATTGTCGGCGGGTTGATTGTTTTTGGTTTCACGCTGCAACTTTCCGCGCAATACGTCAGCAATTATTTGAACCGGTTGCCGGATGATTTGATGAACGTCGCGCAAATGATCGGAGGAAAATAAAATGGCCGACGAATCCACGGGCGAAAAAACAGAACAAGCCACACCGCGCAAGCTGGAAGACGCAATCAAGAAAGGCCAGATCGCCCGCAGCGCGGAAGTGCAGACGGTGTTTGTGCTGATGGGCGCGCTCGCGGCGCTGGCGTTCGCCGGGCGCGAAATCTGGCAGCAACTCGTCGGCGCAATCGTGCTCACTCTCGGCCATTTGCACGACACGACGATCACGGCAAATTCATTGCAAGGCTACGGCGTTTCCGGCGTTTTGGTTTTGTTGAAATGCGTCGGACCCGTCGTGCTGGCGACCACGCTCGCGGGATTGATCGCCGGCGCGATCCAAAACCGCTTCAACACCGCGTCCGAAGTTCTCGCGCCGGACTGGAGCCGCGTCAATCCGCTCGAAGGTTTCAAACGCATTTTTTCCGCGCGGATGCTCGTGCCCACGACCGTTGGCGCGGTGAAATTTATTTTCATTCTCGCGGTGACGTATTCGGAAATCCGCCGCGTTTTGAACGACCCGGTTTTCACTTCATCCGTCAGCACCGCGCGGCTGGCGGAATTTCTCGGCGAAACGTGCCTGCGGATTTTTCTGCGCGTCTGCCTCGGCCTGCTCGTCATCGCGGCGGCGGATTATGGCTATCAATTCTGGCGCACGCAGCGCGACTTGATGATGACCAAGCAGGAATTGAAGGATGAAATGAAAAATTCCGATGGCAACCAGCGCGTCAAGGCGCAGCGCCGAAAACGCCGCGCCATAACAAAGGCCAAGGCGCTGGCCGACGTGCCGACTGCGGATGTCATCGTCGTCAACCCGACGCACATCGCCATCGCGCTGCGTTACGACCGGAAAAAAATGCGCGCGCCGAAAATCGTGGCCAAGGGCATCCGTTTGAACGCGGAAAAAATCCGCGAGATCGCGGAGCAGCATCAGGTTCCCATCGTTGAAAACATTTCGCTGGCGCGGATGCTTTTCAAACATGGCCGCGTCGGTGGCGAGATTCCTGCTCAACTGTATGCGGCGGTCGCGGAAATTCTCGCGTGGGTTTATCGCGTCAACCGTTACCGCTATTTTGCGGAACAAAATCAGGCTTAAAAAATCATGGGTTCATTGAGTGACAAAATGCGCAGACTGCTTCGTTTCGGCGATTTGTGGCTGGTCGTTGCGCTGCTTGGCACGATCCTTTTGCTGATCCTGCCGGTTCCGCCGTTCTTGCTTGACCTGCTGTTGACGGGCAGCATCAGCATTTCGCTGCTGACGCTGCTGGTCATTCTTTACCTGCGGACTCCGGCAGAATTTACCGGGTTTCCGACGCTGCTGCTGTTCATCACGCTTTACCGGCTGGCGCTCAATGTCGCCGCCACGCGGCTCATTTTGCTCAACGGCTACGCCGGGCACATCATCCAGTCGTTCGGGAATTTTGTGGTTCAAGGCAATTACGTCGTCGGCCTCGTCGTTTTCCTGATTCTCGTTCTCATCAATTTCATCGTCATCACGAAAGGCGCGGGACGCATCGCGGAAGTCGCGGCGCGCTTCACGCTGGACGCGCTGCCCGGCAAGCAAATGGCGATTGACGCGGAACTCAACGCCGGCCTGATCAAGGAAGTCGAGGCTCGCGCCCGCCGCCGCGCGCTGGAAGAAGAGGCGGATTTTTACGGCTCGATGGACGGCGCGAGCAAATTCGTGCGCGGCGACGCCATCGCCGCCGTGCTCATCACGCTCATCAACATCATCGGCGGCTTCGCCATCGGCATCGCGCAAAAAGGCATGACGATCAGCGAGGCGTTGCAACATTTCACGATTTTATCCATCGGCGACGGATTAGTTTCGCAAGTGCCCGCGCTCATCACGTCCACGGCGGCGGGCATTCTCATCACTCGCGCGACGGCGAAAAATGATCTGGGCCGCGAACTTGGACGGCAGCTTTTATTTTATCCGAAGGCGCTGACGATTTTGTCCGTGATGCTCGGCGTGATGGCGATTGTGCCGGGCTTGCCGATGCTGCCATTTCTCACGCTGGCAATCATCACCGGATTGCTTTCTTATTCCATTCACCGTCACGGCACGCCGGAACTGAATGCGCCAATTAGTGGCACGGGCGTCTCGCCCGTGAGTTCCAAATCTGCTTCGCCCGGGCGAGACGCCCAGGCCACTACCGCCGCCGACAAAATTGAAAACCTGCTCACGCTCGACACGCTGCAAATTGAACTCGGTTACGGTCTCGTCGCCATGGCGGATTCAAAAAAAGGCGGCGACTTGTTGGAACGCGTGACGGGCGTGCGCCGGAATTTTGCGTCGGACATGGGAATGTTGATTCCTCCAATCCGGCTGCGTGACAATCTTCAACTCGGCACGAACGAATATCGGTTTTTGCTCAAGGGAAATCCGTTCGCGCAAGGCCAGCTCGTGCCCGGCCAATGGCTCGCGATGAACGCGACAAACAGCAAGGTCGCGCTCAAGGGCATACCGACGGTCGAGCCGGTGTATCAATTGCCCGCGACGTGGATCACGAGCGTCGAGCGTAAGAACGCGGAAATCGCCGGTTACACGGTCGTGGATGCGCCGTCGGTTTTGGTCACGCATCTTTCGGAAACCATCCGCCGCCATTGCCACGAAATTTTGACGCGGCAGGACGTGCAAGTCTTGCTTGATAATTTGAAACAGACGAATCCCGCCGTCGTGAATGAATTGATTCCGACACAATTGAGCATCGGCCAGGTGCAGCGGATTTTGCAAAATCTTTTGGCCGAGGGAATTTCCATCCGCAATCTCGCGGGCATTTTGGAAAAAGTCGGTGACTACGCGGCGTTCACGAAAAATCCCGACGAACTTTCCGAACACGCGCGGAAAGCACTCGGTTCGCAGTTCACGAAACCGTTTCAAACTGAAAACGGCGGGATGCGCGTTATCACAATTGATCCGCGGCTCGAACAGCAACTCACGCAAAGCGTGCGGCAATCGCCGTCGGAAGTCGCGCTCATCATCGAACCCAAGCTCGCGCGGCACGTTGTGGATGCGCTTTCAAAATTTGTGCAGCAGATGCTCGCGGGCGGGCATCAGCCGATTGTTTTGTGCGCGCCGCAATTGCGCCTGGCCTTCCGTCGATTTTTTGAAGCGACGTTCAGCAATCTCGCCGTGCTGTCGTATTCGGAAATTCCCGCGCGCGTGCAAATTCAAAACGCGGCGGTGATTCCCAACTTGGAACAGGCATGAAACTCGTCGCCATCGTCGCCGAAAATCCGAGCGCCGCGCTGATGCAAGTTTATGAACAGCTTGGCCCGGAAGCCGTCGTGGTCAGCGTGCGGAAAATTCCGGGCGACGGGATTTCACGATTCTGGCAAAACAGCCGGCGGCTCGAAGTGACGGCGTGCGTCCCGCAAACGTCGCCGCCGAAAAAAAAAGAAATTCCGGCAAAAATCGAAAACGCGGGCGTTCAATTCCGCAATCAACTTGCGTTTGAAACGCCGGTCAAAAAATCGGACGCGGGACGCTGGCGCAGCATTGCGTGGCTGGAATCAAACGGACTTTTGCCCGCATTTACCAATCAGTTGGAAGAAAAAATTTATTTGCTGCACGGCGAAAATCCGTTGCCGACGCCGGAAAAAGAATGGACTGCCGTCAGCGACCTGGTCATCTGCCACTGGCGTCCGGCGCGGCAGGTGATGAGCGGCACGGGGCGACCGCACGTTTTCATCGGCCCAGCGGGTTCGGGCAAAACCACCGTGCTTTGCAAATGGATGACCTCGGCGGTTTTGCTGAACGAACAGCGCGTGCGCGTCTGGCGGCTTGACGGCGAGACCGCGAACGCCTCGGAGCTTTTGACGTTGCATTGCGAATTGATGGGCGTGCCGATGGAACGCTTTTGGAGCGAGCCGGATGAAACTGCGGATTTGCAATTCGTGGATTTGCCCGGCGCGGAAATTCATAATTCGGATGCGATGTCCGCGTTGC
>DASXED010000086.1:0-22462 GCA_036490295.1 Verrucomicrobiia bacterium
ATTTCCTCGACGTGATCCGCCGCGACATGATGGTCGGAATCCCACGCGAGAATTATTTTTCGCAGCTTCGCAAATTCCGGCGAAATCGCCGTCGCCAATTCCAAAATCGTTTCATCGCCGACCGGCGCGCTTTCCTGCGGCAAGTAGCCGAGCACGACGTTCCGTTCCTTCATCACCTTGCCGGAATCCGCCTCCTCGTCGCCGAGGATGATGGAAAAGAGCGTGGACTTCCCCGCGCCGTTCGGGCCGACCAGCCCGATGCGGTCCTCGCGGTTCAACTGCAACGTGACGTCGGCAAACAGCACCCGCCCGCCATACGCCTTGCTGATTTCTGAAAGCGTCAACATCGAAACGGCAGCTTAACCTAAATTCACAAACGAACACAAGGAGATGCGGGACGTTGCCAAGGAATTTTGTGAAATAAAATTCCTAAACTTTTTGACAAAAACGCCGATTATGGCATTTGAATAGCTAAAATTCTTGCAATGTGTTCTATGTTGCCATGATAATTTTATCAAATGGAATCCGATGGTTCTCCAAAGCCACCAAATTTCTACAACCGCGCAGTCGCGGCAGTGGAGAAAATTGCCCTAAAATCTCTTTCAACTGGCAATTTTGCTTGGTTTGTTTTATTGGCAATTGCATTATTCGCCATATCAAAACTCGATTCTCAAGACTTAAAAGATGTGCTTTTGAAGGTGCTTGCGACATATGGATGGGTGGGTTATCCTGTCGCCGGAATTACGATATTTGTGTCTGTGAAAGTGCTGCAATGGCGCGAGCGTTTTTATCAGCAAGAAATGGCCAGAATCACAGAAATTAGGAACAAACTAATGCAGTCAAAACTTGAACTACCGCTTCAATCTTCTGTCGAACAGAAGGAACAAAAATGAAAACTTTACTTTTTTGGTGTTTGATTGCCCTGCTTGTCGGGTTGCCGATCTATCTTTTGTATTGGAACCTGTTTCGTGCGGCATTGATTCAACGATTGAAATACCGAATGTTTCAAGTCAGAGATGATTTGCGAATGCTTTTAATCGCTGGCGAGATCAGCGAGAAAGAAAAAGCGTATCCCCTCATTGAAAAATTTTGCAACAGGGCACTTTCCAAAATGGAAGATGTTGACCTTACGAATTTGCTTTCTTCCAAACTAGATAAGCAAACTTCGTTGGAAGTTGAACGTGATTTGGAAATAATTTTCAACTCCGGTCCCGACATGAGGCGTCATTTTCTCCAGATTGCTTTTTTAGTATTTGGAGCCGCTGCCGCCAATTCTCCGGGTGTATTGGTTTTAATAGCACCCGTTATTGTTTTTTCAGTCACCGCCTTGTGGTTCAACAAAGTTAAGCTGTGGTTCCTTGCATTGATGAAAAAAGCTATGGGAAACCTTTTTCTCAAGCCCGCCAGTTGTTAACCAAATTTGTGGTGTTCCTTTTCAATACGAGCATGACGCGCAAACATTGCCAGTTTATTTTTTGGCGAGTTCGTTGAAGCCGAATCCGTATTTGCCTTAATCAAGTTGCGAGTTTGATTTCATTCCATCGCGCAACTGTGGCTAAAATAATTTAGTTTTCTTGGCCGCGAAATTTTTCCACACTGTCGAAACTCATGGGCGCACAATGGAAACAAGCCGGGCGCGAAATCAACGCGCATAAAAAAGACCAGATGGTCGTCAAGCTCGTCCGCGAAATCATGGTCGCGGCCAAGTTCGGCGGCGCTGATCCCGATCTCAACGCGCGCCTGTTTGTCGCCGTCGAGAAGGCCAAGAAATCTTCCGTCACCAATCCAAACGGTTCGCCGAATCTTCAAAGCACCTCGCAATAAACTTGGTTGGTTTGAAATCACATTTTCACCGCATCCTTGAAGTCCGCGTCGGGGCAAAAATCATTTGAAGTTTGCCCGCCGCGAGATTCCCTGCTATCAAGCGCAACTTTTTGGCTCTGTAACTGTTGAATCAGAAGCAACAAATGGCATTCAGTTCCGTAAAAAATCTTGTCGCGTCGGTCGCGGAAGCGTCGCCCGTCCAGTTTGACGACTGGCAGAAGACGTGGCGCACGGCGGTGGACGGCGGCTCGACCGAGCCGCTGCTGTCGTTCATCGCGCGCGAACGCGGCGTGGCCGAGGACGTTTTTGTCCAGAAGCTGGCAACGACGCTTGACTGGCCGTATCTGGATTTGCCGAAACTTTCCGTCCCGACCGAGGCGCGCAACAAGATTTCCACGAAGGTCGCGTTTCAATATTCCATCTTGCCCACCGCGCTGAACGACGGCGCGTTGCAGGTCGTCGTGAGCGATCCGTTTGACGCGGCGATGATGAACGCGGTTCGTTTCGACGCGCGGATGCCGGTGCAATTCGCGCTCGCGCCGAAAACTGAAATTGAAAAGGCGCTGAAAAAATACTACGGCGTCGGCGCGGAAACTCTGGACGAAATGGGCGAAGGCGAGGCGATGGAACTGGACATCAGCGACAAGGAAATCACCGAGGACGACCAGGAAGCCAGCGTCATCAAGTTCGTCAACCAGATCATCTGGGAGGCGCACAAGGATCGCGCGACGGACATTCATTTCGAGCCGGCGGAGGATGAATTGCGGATTCGCTACCGCATAGACGGCATTTTGCACCAGACGCCGATGCCGCCGCAGTTGAAGCGTTACCAAGCCGCGTTGATTTCGCGCATCAAGGTGATGAGTGGAATGAACATTTCGGAAAAACGCCTGCCGCAGGACGGACGCATCAACGTCCGCATCAAGGGCGAGGAAATTGACATCCGCGTTTCCACCGTGCCGACGGTTTATGGCGAAAGCGTTTCGCTGCGTTTGCTCACGCGCGGGAAAATTTTCCTGGGACTGGAAAAACTCGGTTTCGCGCCGCACGAAGAGGCGATGATCCGCGATGTCATCATCAAGCCGCACGGGATTTTTCTCGTCACCGGCCCGACGGGTTCGGGCAAATCCACTTCGCTTTACGCGTTCTTGAGCGCGATCAATTCAGTCCACAAACGCATCATCACGATTGAAGAGCCGGTCGAATATGAATTGAAAGGCATCAACCAGATCGCCGTGCGTTCGGAAATCGGCCTGACATTTGCGATGGGTTTGCGCCATATTTTGCGGCAAGACCCGAACGTGATCATGGTCGGCGAAATCCGCGACTTGGAAACGGCGGAAATCGCCATTCGCGCGTCGCTTACTGGCCACTTGGTTTTCTCCACGCTGCACACGAACGACGCGCCGAGCGCGTTCACGCGGTTGATTGACATGGGCATCGAGCCGTTTCTCGTGGCGTCGTCGGTCGAGGCGGTCATGGCGCAACGCCTCGTGCGCACGATTTGCCCGCATTGCAAGACGGAGCAAAAAGTCGAGCGCGATTATCTCAAACGCATCGGATTTCCCGAGGCGGACATTGACACGGCGAAAGTGTGGCGCGGCGCCGGCTGCGAAGAATGCCGCCAGTTCGGTTATCAGGGACGCAAGGGCATTTACGAATTGCTCATCCTCAACGAATCCATGCGCCCGCTGATTTTGAGCCGCGCGCCCGCCTCGACCATCGCGGCCAAGGCCATTGCGGAGGGAATGCGCCCGCTCCGCACCGACGGCTGGAACAAGGTCAAGGCCGGCGAGACAACCATCGAGGAAGTTTTGCGCGTCACGCAAATCGAGGAGCACATGAGCGCAATGCACGGCGACGAACCCACGCAATTCATCACACGCTGAAAATGAATTTGTCCGCCCTATTTATGATTTACGATTTACGATTTATGATTTTTCAATCGTTGCACGCGCAAATCATAAATCAAAAATCATAAATCAAAAATTTCCAATGGCCCGCTGGAATTCCTGCAACATCCTGCAAACCGCGCCCGACGCGAACCGCCTCTGGCAGTTCGACGCCAAGGGCGGCGGCTTTGTCTTGAACCGCGAGCACACCGGCGCGCCCGGCGCAACCTTGCCGGGTCTGGCCGTAAAATCCTGGAGTTCGCTGTGGCAGCCGAAGTTGAACATCGCGTGGCTGCCGCCGGAAACGGTTTTTCTGCGCGTCATCGAACTGCCCAAAAGCAGTTTTGACGAGACGCTTTCAATGGTGGAGTTGCAATTGGAAAAACTTTCGCCGATTCCCGTCACGCAAATCGTCTGGACGATCCACGTTTTGCCGCAGGCGGCGGCGGAACATTTGCAGACGGTCGTGGCGGTCATCGCCCAGCGCAGCGCGGTGGAGGAATTTCTCGGCAAGATCGAGACGCAGGGCTATTTCGCCGACCGGCTCGAGGCGCCGATGCTCGACCAGTTGGAAGCCACGCCCGCGACGGAAGACGGCGCGTGGATTTATCCCGCGCTGCTGAACGGCCAGAGCACCGCGCTCGTGGCGTGGTGGTTTGGCGGCGCGCTGCGGAGCTTGAGCTTCATCGTGCTGCCGCCCGGCGGCGACCGCGCGAAAAGTTTGAAGGACCAATTCGCGCAACTGGTCTGGGCGGGCGAAATGGAAGGCTGGCTGACGGCGCAGCCGAAATGGCATCTCGTCGCTGGCAGCGGGATGGCCGCCGAATGGGAAAATGTCCTGCGCGAAAGCCTGGGCGCGCCGGTGCAAATTTCGCAGCCGTTGCCGCCGGCGGAACTGGCCGCGCGCACGGCGCGGCGCGCGGCGGCGGCGAATCCAAACAGCGCGGCGTTGCTACCGGCGGAATTTTCCGCGCGCTACCACCAGCAGTTCGTTGACCGCCTGTGGCTGCGCGGTTTGGTGGCCACGGGCGTTTTGTATGCGATTGGCGTGGTGATTTATTTTTGCGCGACAACCGTGCTGTCCTATCAAACGGGCAAAGTCGAGCAGCAAGCCGCCGATTTGGGCGGCAGTTACACGAACGCGCTGCAACTCAAGGCGCGCTACGACGTGCTCAAGGAGCGGCAGCAATTGAAATACGCCGCGCTGGACTGCTGGAAACTGGTGGCGGAGAATCTGCCCGACGGAATTTCATTGCAGCGGCTCAGCTTTGCGAACGGCCAGACGCTCGCCCTCAACGGGACGGCCACGCCGGATCAAATCAGCCTGCTGACGGATCATTTTTATGATCCGCTGCGGAAGGCACAATTGAACGGCCAGCCTGTGTTCGACCTTTCAGGCGGCGACCAGTTGACTTATCGCCAAAGCGGCAATGTCGTGAGCTGGAATTTCAGCCTCCTGCTCAAGCACACGGACACCGAGACGCCATGAAAAAATTCTTCGCGCAACTCCGTCCGCTGGAACGCCGGCTCGCCGTCGGCGTGCTGGTCATTTTGATTCTCGTGCTGAATTTTGTGTTCATCTGGCCGCATTTTTCCGACTGGGGCAATTTGAAATCCCGCATGGAAACCGCGCGCAAAAACCTGGCGCGCGACCAGACCGTGATCGCGCAGTCGGCCGGTTACGATGCGCTGGTGAAAAGTCTGGCGAACCAGGGCGAATTTGTGCCGTCCGAGGACATGGCCATCAATTTCATGCGCACCATCCAGTCGCAATCGGCGGCCAGCGGCGTCGGCATCGTCAACACCTCGCGCCAGTTGACGCACACGAACGAATTTTTCGTGGAGCAGGTGCAAAACATCAACGTCGTCGCCACTGACGCCCAACTTGTGGATTTTCTTTACAAGCTCGGCAACGACGCCTCGATGATCCGCGTGCGCGACCTTGAGCTTCAACCCGACGCAAAGCGCATGCAACTCAACGCAAACATCCAGCTTGTCGCCAGTTACCAGAAAAAGCCCGTCGCATCGCAACCGGCGAAAGCCGTTGCGCCCGTCGCACCCGCAGCACACGCGCTGCCGCAGCCGGTGACAAAGCCGCGCGCCCCTGTCGCGCCGGCCAATTCCAAGCCCAAGTCCGCAACCAAAACCGCAAAATGAAAACGACCACGCTCGCCCTAATTTTATTTTTAACCGGCCTTGACCTTTGGGCGCAAATGCCGCCGGCTTCAAACACGCCGCCGGCGCTGCGCCGTTTGTTGCCACGCGCCCGGACTGCGACCAACAACCCCGCAGCCAGACCATCCGCATTGCCGGCTGTTCCCGGTTTGGTCGCGCCGCCCTCGGCTGCGTCCGTCGTGCCATTGTCTCCGGTTGCGCCGCAATCCGCCGCTTCAACAACGCCCGCGCCGCAGCCGGTTGCGCCATCATCTCCGTCCGGCAGCGCGCCGCCGGAAAAAGAAGTTCCCGGCTACACTTACAACTGGCCGAGCGTGGACGTGAACCAGGTGCTGGACGTGTATGCCGGTCTGGTCGGGCGCACGATTTTGCACGCAAGCCTGCCGGCGGCGTCCATCGTTTTGCAGACGCAATCGCCGTTGACCAAAACCGAGGCGATCGAGGCGTTGCAGGCCGTGCTCGCGCTCAACGGCATTTCACTCATCAACATCGGCGACAAGTTTGTGAAGGCAGTGCCGTCGGATCAGGCGGGTTCGATGGGCGGGTCGCTGGATTCCACGGATGCCAGCAAACTGCCCGATCTTGGTTCCTATGTGACGCACATCGTGCAGTTGAATTACGTCAAGCCGAGCGCGATAGTGCCCGCCATCCAGCCGCTGGCGAAATTGAAAGACATCATTCCGATTGACGACAACGGCATTCTCGTCATCCGCGATTACGCCGAAAACGTCAAGCGGATGCTGGAGATGATCCAGCAAATTGACGTGTCCGTGCCGGCGGAAATCATCTCGGAAGTCATCCCGATCAAATACGCGCTGGCTGACGACATCGCCAGCGCGCTCAACAGTCTCGGTGGCACCGGCAGCGGCACGCCCGTGTCCATCGGCAGTTCAACCGCAAAGGCGCCGGCCAGCGGCTTTACACGGCCCGGCGGAACCACGGGTGCTCCGGGCACGCCGGGTGCGAGCGGCCTTAATGGTCAAACGGGGCAGACATCGGGAACGACGCGTTATGGCGCACAGGCGACGACCAGTGGCGCGCCGGCAACGGGCAACACTTTTCAGCAGCGGATTCGGACTCTCCTTCAAAACGCCACGGGTGGCGGACAGCAGCAGCCAATCGAGATTCTCGGCCAGACAAAAATCATCGCCGACGAGCGCAGCAATTCGCTGCTGGTTTTTGCCTCGCGCCAGGACATGGACATGATCACCAACATCGTGAGCAAGCTGGACGTGCTGCTCTCGCAGGTGCTCATCGAGGCTGTCATCATTGACTACGGACTTGGTCCCAACACGTTTAGTTTCGGCGTTTCGGCGGCGCAAAATCCGCAAAACTATTCCCCCAGCGTTCCAGTCGTTGGCGGCGGCGGCTTCAACAACGGGCCTTCGTTGCTCAGCAGCCTGTCCAGCCTGACCAGCGTCTCGACAAACGGCGCCTCTGGTTTTGCCAGCAGCCTGGGAGGCGGCTTGAGCTATTTCGGGAACATCGGCCCGAATTGGGACGTGGCGCTGCAGGCGGCGGAATCTGACAGTCACGCGAGCATCATCCAGCGCCCGCGCATCCAGACTTCGCAGGCCAAGCCCGCTCAATTTTTTGTCGGCGAAACCGTGCCTTATGTCACCAGCACCTACAATTACGGCGGCGTTGAAGGCAATCAATCCTCCTACTCGCAGCTCTCCGTCGGCGTGGAATTGGATGTCACGCCGTTCATCAATCCCGACGGCCTCGTCGTGATGGACATCAACCAAGAAATTGACGACCTGGACGGCACCACGCAAATTGAGGGCGTTGGTGCTGTGCCAAACACGGACAAGCGGACGCTCTCCTCTGAAATCGCTGTCCTGAATGGCGACACCGTCATGCTCGGCGGTTTCATCAAAAATCAAAAATCCACCAGCAAGTCCGGCGTGCCGTTTTTAGACCGGATTCCGCTGCTCGGCAACCTGTTCAGCAGCCGCAACGATTCCAAGCAGCGCGAGGAGTTGATCGTGCTCATGCGTCCCACGGTTTTGAAGACGCCGGAAATCGCGGCGGCAAACACCATCAAGGAGGAACAGCGGCTGCCCGGCGTTTCCGCCGCCGAGGCGGAGGACGAAGCCGATGAGCGCAAAGAAGTCCAGGCCGAGCAGAAGGCGGAACACAAACGCGCCAAGTCCCAGGGAATTAGCGACGGCTTTTACAATCCGGTGCTGGAAACAAATACCAACAATGCCGCGCCATCCAATTCCAACAGCGTCCTGCTTCCCGTTCCGAATCACTGACGCGCGGCGGCAATTTCAATTCCCCGGCGGCGCGTTCGTCGCGGTTTCGCCGCCGGGGAAAATTCCCTCCAAACTGCGGATCGGATGCAGCGGCATCAGCAAAATTTTCGGGACGACATACAACGGCTCGCTCTTGGGATTTTTCAGCGTGCCGGTGACTTTATATTCAAACAGCTTGCTCACCGGCCACAGCACGTCGCTGACGAGCTGGCCGATCACCCACGTGTTGCGCAGCAACTGCGCCGTGACGCGCGCGTTCACGTTCTGCTTCAAATCCACCGTGCCGGAGTATTTCAACTGCATCAGCGTCGAATGGATTTCCAGCGAATCCGTGAACATCACCCCGTTCGTGATGGTGAATTTCGCCGTCGCGTCCGTCGCGCGGCTGTTGCCCAGTCCCGGCACAACCGTGTTCAACACCGGCGACAAGATGCTGAAAAACGGGGCTTCCCAAATCAGCCCGTTGCGCAGGCTCGCGTGGCCGAAGCCGTCCCACGTCTGCAAGTCCCGCGAATCCGCGTGCGTCACGACTAGCTGCCCGGCCAGCGCGCCCGCCAGGCGATTCGTCGGCGAAGCCAGGTCTGCCGCGAGCAAATGCAGGTTCACATTCGTCACGTTGACCACAAATCCATAATCCGCGCCGGCGTGTTTCGGGCGGAAATCAAAACCGGCAAAACCATCCGCGCTGCCGCCGTAAAACGCCGCCGTGACGTTCGTCAAAATCAGCGTCTCGCCCAGCCAGTGGATCGTGCCCTTGATGTCCGGCGTCCGCAATTTCTGCCATTGGAACGCCGCGCCGCGCGTGATGTCGAACCGCAAATCCGCGTCGTCCACGTCATGCGCGCCGTTGATGTCGCGCAACGGCACGCAGCCGTTCACGAGCGCAGTCGGCGGCTCCAAAAAGTGATACGGCTCCATCAGCTTTGCCGTTTTCGGACCGATGGCGCGCGTGACGGCCACCGGATCGGCGGTGCTGAAACCGTTCGTGAAAAAAATCAGCCGCCGGTTGAAATCCAAAACGATCCTATCCGCCGTCATCGTCTGCGAACCCTTCGCGCGCCACAATTGCGGATGGAAAAATTCGAGGACGCGGTTCGTGTAAAACAATTCGCCCGCGACGCTGTCCATCGCCTGCCCGCGCACCGTGAAATTTGTCAATGCCACGCGCCCGCTCGCGGCGATGCCGCCGTAATCATACAAACGCCCGCGCACGTCCGCGTCCAAAAACAGCGGCTCGGCAAATGTCGCGATCTTAAAACCGCGAATCGCGTTGTTCGCCGTCAAAAACGGACGGATCGCCTCCGGGTCGAATGAGCCGCGAATGTGCCACGCATATTTTTTTGTGCCGTCATTTTCATCGCCGCTCAATTCAAGCCGCGTCTTCGATTGCGCGAGCGCAAGGTCGGGCAATTGCCAGACAAGATTGGAGTAGGAAAAATGCGTTTGTGCCGAGTCAATCGCCACGCCGCTCACCGCGCCGTTTGTAAATGCCACTTCGCCGTCCAGCCTGATTGTCGGCTGCACTTCCGCGCGCAAATCGGGCTGGCGGTTTGTCCACGCGGGCAAAATGAGCGAGCCGTTTGCGTGCAACGATGGCGGCTGCGTCCACGAAAATTCCGCCAGCCGCGCGCGCGTTTTTTCCGTCAGCAACGCGGCGACCGCGTGAATGTCGAAGCTCGAAGAATTGGTGAAAGTAAGTTCGCGCGTGGCGACGTTCAACTGCGCGGCGGCTTCAAGTTGTCCGCCGCCCAATCCGGCGGACAAATTAGTGATTGCCAATTCCGGCGCCTGCCAAAAACCGGCGCACGCGACCGAATTGGCGATCAGTTTTTCCGAATGCAATTGCGCCAGCCGCGCCGTCCAGACCAGCCGATACGGCTGCGCGTTCGTCCAAAAATCCCATGACGAATCGAAATTCGCCGGTGCGTCTGCGGGCGCGGTGAGATTGGCGGCAAACTGGATGTCGCGCGCATCGCCCCACGGCGTCCGCGCGGACGGCGCGCTGATGTTCAGGCGGACGACAAACGTGTGGATGTCGCGCGCGTCGCCGTTGACGGCGAGGTTTAATTGCGGCGTGCCGGTGAAATGAATTTGATCCAGCGTGTCGGAAAGTTTTTGCAGCCGCAATTGCGGCGGGCCGCCGGTTTTTTTGCCGTGGAAAATTTGCAAGTTGCGAAGTTCCGGCGCGTGGGCGATTTCGCCGGTCAGCGCGAGTTTCGCACCCGCGAAGTCCGCCTTGAAATTGTCGAGCGACCAGATGTCGTTCGTTTGAAAGCGCAAATCGGCCTGGATGTTGTCGAGCGTGAGCGCGTTCGATTGCGCGAGCGGCCACGCCAGTTTGCCGCGCCGCAAAACAAGGCCGTCCACCTGCAACTTGCGGTGCAGCAGCGCGCGGAAATTCAATCGCAATTGCACCTCCGCGAGCGAGAGCGACGGATTGCCGGGCGTTTTGGCGTCGCCGATGCGGACGTTCTCGGCGACGAGTCCGTGGATGAATTCCAGGCGCAGCCGGGTGAATTCCAGTTCGATCCCGCGCGCGTGAAGTTTTTCGACGAGCGGCCTTTTCAAAAAATTCGGCAACCCGACAAGGTTGAACCAGACGACGGCGCAAATACCGATGAACACGGCGAGGAGCGCCGTGATGCGAACCCGGCGGAAAGTGACGCGGCATTTCCGCCAGAAGCCGGGTTGCAAACGCATATCACGGAACATTCGCCGGAATGACGGGATAACTCAAGACGCGAAAAGTCCGCGTGACTTGCTGAATCTGGCGTGTCATGGCGACAGCCATGCGAACGCCGGCAAATTCCGCAGCACGGTGAAAATGACGGCGACAACCAAAAACGTCCATAAAAAATTTGACGGAAGAAACTGTCCCGCCGGTTTTCGGAGAAAATGTTTTGCCGCGAACCACGCGCCGCGCGCAGCCAGCGCCGCGAGCGCGAAAATGAAAAGCGCGTTGTCCTTGAGCGCGAGCGCAAAATTTCCGTGCAGCAGCGCATAAAACGCGCGCGTCGCGCCGCAGCCGGGACAATTCAAGCCGGTCAATTTGTGAAACGCGCAAACCGGGTAAAAATTATTTTTGGACGGGTCGAAGAAAAACAGAACCGCGACGGCGGCGATTCCGGCGAACGCCAGCGTCGTGGCCGCAAAAAATCCGAGCGACGGCGGCGCTGAAATTTTTGGCGGGACGGATTGGGATCGGGCGGCCATTTAATTTCCGAAACCGTTGACGTTCCAGTTGAAGTGAAAATTGCCGGTCGCCAGGGCAAAAATTACCAGCACGACGGCCAGCAGCAGGCTCACAATTGAAAGCACAAGCCCGGCGATGGCGAGGCTGCGGCCTTCGTAAAGTTCGGGATGCCGGTTGATTTGCGAAAGCCCGATGAGCGAAAAAACGATGCCGAGCGGCGCAAACAGGAATTTGCAGCAGCACAGGAACGACACGATTCCGAAAATCAACCCCGCGATGGCGAAGGAATTGTTTGTGCGCGGCTGGTTTGGCGGCGCAATCGTCGGCGGAACCTGCGGCGTGCGGATTGAAAATAGCGCGGCGAATTCCGGCAGCAGGCCGGCAAAAGTCCATTCCTTCGCGCCGTCCTTGAAAACCGGCGTCCGGCTTTCGACGCGGTTTTGCGAAATCCACTGCCGCAATTGCCCGGCGGTGATTGGCCCGTATTCTTTTCCGTCCTGTCCGATGATTTTATACATGACTCAACTGCCTATTCATTTTCGCCTTGGTCAGCGGCGCGGGCTGCATCGCTGCAAACGCCGCGTTTCGCTTCGGCCACGAAAGTTAGCATGGTTTTCGCCGCCGGGCTGCTGAAATTTTTTTGCGCTTCCTCGGTCGCCGCGCGCAGATTTTTTCCGCTGCGGAATAATAAATGATAGAGCCGCTTCAATTCAATCCGCTGTTCCGCCGTGAAACCCGCTCGCCGCAGACCCACCAAATTCAACCCGCAAATTGTGTTGATGCCGCTGGCAATCGTGAACGGCGGCAAATCCTGGCTGATGCCCGCGCCGCCCTGCATCATCGTCAACGTGCCGATGCGCGCGAATTGATGGATGAGGCAATTTCCTGAAATGAAAGCGCGGTCATGCACCGTCACATGACCGCCGAGCAACGCGCCGTTGGCGATGATGATGTGATCGCCCAATTGCGAATTGTGGCCGACGTGAGAATTCGCCATCAAATAATTGTGCGAGCCGATGGCCGTCTCGCCGTCGGCGTTGGTCGAGCGATGGACGGTGACGTGCTCGCGGAAAACATTGTGGTCGCCGATGCGCAGGCGCGTCGGTTCGTTTTTGTATTTCAAATCCTGCGGCGCGTCGCCGATGACGCAGCCGGCGTGGAATTGATTGTGCGGGCCGATTTTCGTGACGCCGGTCAGACAAACGTGCGGCCCGACGATGCAATTCCCGCCGAGTTCCACGTTTTCGTCAATCACGGCATACGGCCCGACTTGGGCTGTCGCGTCCAGTTTCGCTTTCGGATGAATGATGGCCGTTGGATGAATCATTTTTACAGCCACAGATTCACACAGATTCACACAGATTGAAAATAATTTTACCGGGGCGACTGTGTTTGTCCGTGTCCATCCGTGGTTAAGTTAAGAGTGGAAATGGCCAAGTTCGCGCAGCGACGCGTAATCTTTCCGCCGCTCGCTCGTCGCGCGGCCAATGATGACGTGGTCAATCACTTCAATTTTCAAAAGGTGGCCGGCGCGGATCAAATCGCGCGTCGCCTTGATGTCGGCGTCGCTCGGAGTCGGGTCGCCACTGGGATGATTGTGAACCAGAACAATCGCGGCGGCGTTCGCGGCAATGGCCGATTTGAAAACTTCGCGCGGGTGCACCAGAATCGTGTCGAGCGTGCCGTCGGAAATTTCCTCGACGCGGATCAATTTGTGCCGCGTGTTCAGCAAAAGCACTTGCAGCGTCTCGACGTTTTTCACCAGATTCTGTTCGCGCAGCAATTGCACGACGTTTTCGGGATTGTCGAGCACGGGCGATTCGCGCTGAAGTTCGCCCGCCATTTTTCGCGCCAATGCAAACGCCGCCACGAGCGTCACCGCCTTGTCGCGTCCGATGCCGCGAACTTTTTGCAAGTCTGCGACTGAAGCTTGCGCCAGCAATTGCAGAGTGCCAAATTTCTGCAAAACCTGCCTGCCGACTTCGACGGCGTTTGCGCCTTTCAATCCGGTTCGCAAAAGGATGGCGATCAATTCGGCGTGGCTCAAGGCGTCCGCGCCGAGCGCCGCGAGCCGTTCGCGCGGGCGTTCGCTGGCGGGCTGGTCTTTGAGTCGCAGGCTGCCGGACATGGATTGATTTGTAAGCGAATTGCGACTTGAAAACACGCGTAAAATCAGAGCCGTGCCGTCGCCGGAGAACCGTTTGAATTTAACGTTTGATTCTTTTGACTTGAATTTGGGCGGCGATAAGGTTAGCGGTTGAGCAACGTGATGGAGACGACTCATAAAATCCTGGTGTTGGACGACGACGCGGACTGGCTGGACATGTCGCGCGATTTTCTCGCGCAGTTGCCCAGCAAGCCGGAAATCCGCACCGTCGCCTCTGGCACGCGCGCGCTGACCATGCTCGAGGCGCAACCGTTCCGGCTGTTCATCTGCGACTTGAGGATGCCGCGCATGGACGGGTTGCAGGTGTTGTCCATCGTCCGCCGCCGGTTTCCCGACTTGTGCACGGTGGTGCTGACGGGGCTTCACGACGATGAATTTCGTTCGCGCGCCTACGCGCTGGGCGTGGATTTGTTCTGGATCAAAAGCGACATGCAGCACAATCCGCAAATGTTCTTGGACTGCCTTGAATCGCTTTTGGGACGAGAAGACGCAGGCGGTTTTCGCGGGGTTCAAAGCAAAAGCCTCGTGGACCTCATCCGCATGGAATGTCTTTCGCGCAGTTCAAGTGTGCTGCGCATCACGTCCGGGCCGCTCGTGGCGCAATTGTGGATTGAGAATGGCGAATTGGTTGACGCCCAAGTGGAGGGCGCGGACGGCGAGGCGGCCTTCCGGCGCATTTTGAAATGGAAGTCCGGCGCGTTTGAAAACCTGCCCGCCGATCTGGGGCACACCCGCACCATCACCAAATCCGTGGACGCACTACTCCTCGAAGCCGCGCAGACCGACGATTTGGGCGGCAGTCCAAATCCCGCGAAGCAGGCTGGACATCAACAGTTCGTCGAGCGGCTGACTGCGCTCGCCTACGAAGGCGCTGAATTTGTCGTGTCCATTCCATCCAATAAACAGGATGAGGTCGAAAGCTGGGCAATCCAGGACACGAAGAAATTGGTTTCGTGGGTGCGCCACGTTGAAAAATCGGCGCAACGGATTGGCGACAACTTGAACGCGGGTCCGCTGAATTATGTCGCGGGGCATAATTTGGAATGCCGCCTGCTGTTGTTGCCGCAGGACGGCAAAACATTTGTCGTCGGCTGGCCGCCGGCCGCGAACGCCGGACGGTTGCTTGAACAAACCAAAAAACTCGCAAACACATGGGCCTCTTAAAATGGTTTTCAGATTCCCGCCCCGCCGTCCGGCGGCTGCCGGCGGGCAGTTTCACCGTGGACCGCCACGGCAACGTGATGACGGCCAACGTCTCCTCCACGTTTCCGGCCGGCCCGCTGGCCGAAATCGCACGCGAGGTGCTGGCGCTTTTCCGCGAGGCGCGCACGTCGCAAATGCCATTGGCCGAAATCAGCCTGCAATTTGCCAGCCTGCACATCACCGCCCGCGACTTGCAGGGCGGCGCGATCATTTTTCTTTCACCCCAAAACGTCTTTGCGAATTCGCCGCCGGACGGAACCCGCCTATGAACAACGCCAAACGCCTCGAACAATTGATCCTCCAGGTCGAAACCCACATCGAATGCTGGAAACAGTTCAATCATTACGTCAATGTCGCCCGTGGAAAAAAATTCGGAACCGAAGACGAAACTCATTTTCTCGAACTCAAAAGCATCATCGCGCAGGATTTGGAGACGATTTTTTCCTCCATCGAAGTCGAATCGCCCAGAAAGGATGAAATCCTCACGCTCATCGGCTACGCGCCCTCGTTGCGCTACTTGAGCGCGATGGGCGAAGGCGAATTGCGCGGCATCGAAAGCAACTGGCACAAAATTTACATCGGCTGGCATTCCATCCTGGGACAGCTCAAGGTCAAGCAGCGCTCCGGCGACGTAAAAACCCTCTTCCGGTGGAAAAAGTGACTGCCGCAATTTCACTTCTTCCCTGAAAATCGCGCCAATCATCGCGTTCAAGCCGCCCATAAAATATGCTGAACTATTTTCAAATCCTGATCCTCGCGCTGATCCAGGGCGCGTGCGAATTGCTGCCGGTTTCCAGTTCCGCCCACGTCATCGCCGCCGAAAAGATCATGGGGCTTGATCCGTCGAGTCCTGAAATGACCATGCTGCTCGTCATGCTGCACACCGGGACGATGTTCGCCGTCATCGTCTATTTTTGGAGCGGCTGGAAGCGCGATTATTTTTCCGTGCCCGGAAAACCCCAGTGGTTTGCCATTCAAATCATCATCGCCACCATTTGCACCGGCGTCGTCGGCTACGGATTGAAAATCCTCATCGAAAAAATCTTCATGCGCGGCGCGCCGCACGCGGAAGTTGAAAATTTATTCAACAACCTGCCGCTGATCGCCGGCGCGCTCGCCGCCGTCGGCTTGCTGATCATTTACGCCGGCTGGCGCGAAGAGAAATTTCCGCGCCATTCTGAAATCCAGCCGCAGCATTCCGTTTGGATTGGAATCGTGCAGGGAATCTGCCTGCCGTTTCGCGGATTCTCGCGCTCCGGCTCGACCATTTCCACCGGACTGCTGCTCGGCTTGCCGAAACAAAAACTGGAGGAATTCAGCTTCGCGCTCGCCGTCGTTTTGACGCCGCCAATCATTGCAAAGGAAGCACTCCGTTTGCTGAAAGCCCATGCGTTGAGCGGGCAAAATTCCGCATTGCATCTTTTCTTGCCGGGACTTGTCGGAATGATTTTCAGTTTCGCCGCCGGCCTGCTCGCGTTGAAATGGCTTTCGCGCTGGCTCGAAGCCGGGCGCTGGAAATTTTTCGGCTTCTATTGTCTGTTCGCGGCGATCGGCGTTTTGCTGATTCACTTCAAGTTCCCGAATTGACCAATTCTGTAGGAGACGAGGTAACGAGTCTCATTTTTAATCCTGAATTCCCGATTTCAGTCAGAGCCTCCTTACGTCGGCTCCTACGGAAAATCATTTCGCGTTCGCATCGGGAATGAAAATCGTTTTCCCGACGATCAAATTTTTCGGGTTCAATCCCGGATTCGCCGCCAGAATCTGATCCGTCGTCACTTTGACTTTTTGCGCGCGATAGGCTTTGGCAATCGCGGCGATTGTATCGCCGGATTTTATTTCGTATTCATAACCTTTTTGCGGGCCGGTCGAAGTTGGAGTTGAATCGTTCGTAGTCGTCGTTGAAACATCCGGCGCCTTGTGGCTCGCCGTCGAAATGTTTCCGCCTTTGCCGAGCTTCTCAAATTCCTTCAAAATCAAATCATTGTCGTCCTGCTGTTTTTTGGCGAGTTCCTGAACCTGCTCGGCGAGTTTTTTCAAATCATCCGCGCCCGCGTAATTGTTCGCGGCGGGCTGGTTCAACTTGTCGCCCATGTCGGCGATCTGTTTTTCCAGCGCGTCAATGCGTTTGCCCTGCGCGGCCTGCGCGTCGAGCAAGTCCTGGATTTGGCCGGACAGCTTGTCAATCTGCTGCTGCGCCGCGTCGTCCTGCGCGCGCGCGAGCGAAGCCGTGAAAACGAGGATAAAAAGCCAGAGCGAAATCTTTCTCATGCGCCGAAAATAAACTTCTGCAACGGCACGTCAAGTTGAAGTGTAACTATGCGTGGCCAACAAAATGAAAAATCAAATGTCCAAGCGCGCCAATTCCCAGAATTACACAAATCACAACAAACTGTTTGTATGTGACGCCCTTTAATTTATCGCGCTTGTCACGCATATAAAACGGCATATGAATGCTGGCGATTATCATAAAAACGTCAATTAACAGATTTGTAGAGTCCATATTTATATGTTTGACGCTTGTAACGTATCCAATGCACGCAGCAATAATCATCAAAAAAATTATGCCGCCTCGTTTCATGGCTTTAATTTTATTTCTGAAAAAGTTTTTGTCGAGCCTTCTTTGAGACACGAATTTCACGAATTAACACGAATTCAATTTGTGAAAATTCGTGCAATTCGTGTCAAAAATTTTCACGCCACGGCGCGCTTGCTGAAAATGGATTCTGCTTGTAAAGTTTGTCCATGAGCGCGGTTCAAGAAATTGTCCAGGTTTGCGAAGTGTTGCCGGAAGACAAGCAGGCTGAACTGGCGGATTTCGCGCGTTTCCTGCTCGCCCGTCAGGACGACGAGGCGTGGGAACGGCGGCTGGCTTCTCCGCAATCGCGCCCGCGTCTGGATGCCTTTCTTCGCGAATCCGCCGCCGAGGGCGATTCGCCGCTCGACCCGAACCGCCTGTGAATTCCCGCACCCGCCCGAGTTTCTGGCGTGCCTATGAGCGCTTGAGCGAATCCAATCGTGCGTCAGCCCGCCGCGCCTACGCGCTCTTCGCAAAAAATCCAGAGCATCCTTCGCTGCGCTTCAAAAAACTCGGTGGCTACGACAATGTCTGGTCTGTCCGAATCAACGAACAATATCGCGCCATCGGCGAACGCAACGGCGACACGATTGTTTGGGCGTGGGTCGGCACGCACAATGAATTTGATAAATTGTTCGGCTGATTTTTCACGCCAGCTTTCCGTATTTCCGGATCTCCGGCCAAATCCATGCGACGGCAATCACGACCAGAATCGTCCCGATGCCGCCGGTCACGGTGGAAATAATTGCGCCGGTCGCGTGCGCGTTGCCCAAAAATGTCGGCACGGTGAACAGATACGCAACGATGCCGGAACGAAAGCCGCCGAGTTCGTTCGACGTGCCGATGAAGAGGCTGTTGACCGCCGAGACGCGCCCGCGCTTTTCGTCCGGCGTCAAAATTTGCACGAGCGTCTGGCGCACGACAACGCTGATGTTGTCCACAAATCCCGCGAGCGCGAGCATCGCGAACGAAAACCAGAACCAGAAAGAGTCCGACAGCGCGAGCCAGTTGCCGAAACAATTTTTATTTGCAACGCCAAAAAGAATTGTCGCCACGCCGAAAATCGCGACGCACAAAAGCATCGTCTTCCCGGCCTTTTGCAGCGGCGCGCGATGCGCGATGATCAACATGCAAACGACCGCGCCGATGGACATCGCGGCGCGCAGCCAGCTCAAGCCGCTTGAGCCGGCGTGAAAAATGTCGTCTGCAAACATCGGCAAAATCGTCACCGCGCCGCCGAGCAGCACGGCGAACAAATCCAGCGTGATGACGCCGAGGATGATTTTGTTCTGATAAACAAACCTGAAGCCCTCGGCCAGGCTTTTGGCGGAAACGGGTTCGGCGGGTTTCGGCTTGTGGATGTGCCTGATCGGCAGGACGAGCGCGAAACACGCGAGCGAAGCCACGGCGTTCAACGCATAAACGGACCATGCGGTGCTGTGCGCCCCCGCGTCCGCGTGCGGCGTCATGGCGATCACCCAGCCGAACGCAACCGGCCCGACGACGGATGAAAATTGAAACGCGCCGCTGTTGAAGGTGACGGCGCGGGAAAATTGATTTCGCGGGACGAGGCTCGTCACAAACGCGGCGCTCGCCGGCCAGAGAAAAGTCCGCGCCGCGCCGGTCGCGGCGAGAAAAAAATAAATCCAGATGACATTCAGTGAAAATGCCGACGCCAGCGTCAGTCCCAGGCTTGCGGCGGCGACTATGAGCGTTGTGATCAGGATGATTTTTTTGCGGTTGAACGTGTCGGCGAAATGTCCCGCCGGAACCGTGCAAAGGATCATCGGGATCATCATCGCAAGCCCGACAAACGCGAGCGACAGGGCCGAGTGCGTGCGCCGGTAAAGTTCCCAGTCAATCGCCACGACGAGCATTTGCTGCCCGAGCGACGCGACGAAACGACCGGTGAGATAGCGCGTGTAATCCGCGTATCGCAAAACGGCGTAGGGACTTTCGGCGACGGGCTTGATTACCGGCTCGTCGGGCAAATTTTCCGGTGATTCCTGATCGTGCATGAAAACAACGGCGGACAATTTAGCTGAAATTTTTCGCGGGTCGAGTTTTCACTGGAAATTGTAGCGGCACTCTGAGAGCGCCGAAACAAATGGCGACGGTCGCAGACTGCCGTTACAATTGTTTCGTGAACGAGCCAGATGAAATTCCGCCGAAACAAAATTACAAATGGCCGTGGTTTGCGCTGGCGGCGGCCGCGCTGGGAATTGTCCTGGCGATTTTATGGATGAGTTTCGCCGTCCACCGCGAAGAGCAGGAGCGCAATTTCAACGCGCCGATCCCGACGGGCGGAAAATGATTTTTATCTGGTTCGCGTAGTGGCACGGGCATCCTGCCCGTGAGATGAAAATTAAAACACACGGGCAGGATGCCCGTGCCACTATCGTCCGGCATCATTTCCAAGCAGCGCCGGCAGAATTGAAGTTCCGTCAATGTTTGTCGGTGAATTTGCGAACCCGATTTGCGCCGCCGTTGGCAGGAAATCCTGCGCCGACCATTTGTAACCGCTGGTTTGCCCCGCAGGAATTGTTCCGGGCCAGTGGACGATCATCGGCGCGCGGAGGTCGTTCGTGGAAATGTTGCTGTGAAAAAAGTCCGGGTCAATTTCGGCGGTTTTTTTCGGGGTGCTTGCGCTGGAAAAGAAAATCACGACGTTGTTCGTCATCCCGATTTTTTGCAATTGCTCCTGCAACTGGCCGACGTAGCCGTCAATCCGCGAAATCAGCGCCGCCTTGTTTTTCTCCGGCTGCGGCCACGGCTCCTCGGAAAACGGCGCGTCGGTCGGCACGGTGATTTTGCCGGACGGAATCTTGAAATTGAGCTGGATAAAAAACGGCCGGTAATGGTTGAACTGGTCGGGCAGGTTGTTCTGGACAAAGTTGAGCGCGGATTTTGTGAACTGGTCGGGAATGTATTGGTTTTTGCCCTGCGTGTTCGCGTAAAGCATTTCCCTGCCCGCGCTGGGCGGCCCCTGCGACGGAGTCCACTCGACAAATTTGCCGCTGGCCTTGTCGTAGGAAAAATGCGGCGGCAGGCTCCAGATGAAATCGGCGTAAAAATTTTCCGCGTCCGCCGGATTGAGATAGCCGGCGAATTCGTCGAAGCCTTTCCGCCACGGCGCACCGCTGGAATTTTCACCGCCCAAATCCCAGCCGCCGATGAAGCCGGTCTGGTAGCCGGAATTTTTCAGGATTTGCGCGACGGTGGTTTCATTTGCCGCCAGCGTGATGTCCGCATCCGCGCGCCCGCGCGAAGAATTTTTTCCGAGCATCAGCGCGGCGTGCGACGGCGGAATTGCGTCGTCCGTAAAATAATTTGTGAAACGGATTCCCCCGGCGGCGAGCTTGTCAATGTTCGGCGTCTGGAATTTCTGCTGGCCGTAGCAGCTTAAATCGCCGTAGCCGAGGCCGTCAACTTGGATGAAAATGATGCTGGCGCGGCGCGGAACGGCGCGCGGCGCGGCGTTGGAAAAAACGAATGATTGCGCGGGCGCGGAAAATTCCAGCAACGCCGCCAGCAACGCCAGCGCGCGGCAAAAACGGTTCAAACAAATTGATTTCATGTGAGCTTTGATTTTGGAAAGCTTTGTGCCTTGAAAGCAAACTTTTTCCCACGCGGTTTCAATTTATCTGGCCGGGTTTGGAACGGCCGGTTCACCGTTTATTTTATCAATGTTCTGTCGCGGATAGTCTAAACGGTAAAGGCGAAGTCGCATGGCCGTCTGATAACAGGCCGTCGCGCCGAATTGGTTGGCGACGGAAACAGTTGCCGATGTCACTTCAAAGCCGGCCAGGGAATTTAATCCATCGCGTGCCGCGAGCAGGGCAAATGATTTTTGATCACCGATGAATGGCGATAACAGGAATCCACTGCGCGCCATGCCGGGAACCAGGCGAAAATCACCCTGCCGGCCATCGCGCAAAGTCACGGTCAGCGACAATATCGGAGGTTTGTAAAGTGCCGAGACGACGGCACCCAGCAGGGATTGGTTGATTTCAATTTCGGCCCAGATCGGCCCGGCGCTCGAGGAGGGCAATGGCACCGGCTTTCCGAAGGAAACGGCGGCATCCTTGAGGAAAACTTTTTGATATTTCCTTGGCGTGGCTGATCGCGTCAGCAGGAGAAACGGCCCGTTGATGTTTTTGATGTCATAACGGGTCAATAATTCCGGCCACGAGCGGCCGTCCTCCAGCGCGGGGAAATTAAAGTCTATCGGCGCGATCTCAAACAGGATATTGTCCGCCGCAGCATCGCTTCGCAGAAAGGCGGCGTTCAACTCCGCCAGTTCCGGCGTGTAGGCGGAATAGCTTTGGATGACCGGACGCGGATGGTAACGCAAGCCATGCGCAAAGATGGCGGCTTGGTTCCATGGATACACGTCCACGCTGCCTTCGATTTGAGGAAGTGGAAATTGATCGCGGAGTGCGGCGAAATTTTCCTCCTGCGCTTCAAGCAGGCGCTCCCGGTCGTAGAACAACCCCAGCGGAGCAACCAAGTTCCGAAGGCTGAATGTCCGCGCCAAGGCCGGCAAAAATCCGCCCTCCACATGGCGGCTAAAAGTCATCGAGGTGAAAAGCAGGATGACCATCGTCGGCAGAAAAGTTGACGCAACAGCCAATCGCCCTTTTTTTCTTGCCAGCGGCCACATCATTGCCTGACACGCCAGTGCGGCGAGCAAAAGATGTATCGTGGCCGCCACTTCGTGGCCGTCATGCCGCACATAGCCGTATTTGAACGCCATGAATCCAACAAAGCCCAATCCGACCAAGGGAAGAATTCCAAAGAAGCGATGCCGTTTCCACGCGACGCATCCTGCCAGTGCGCCCAGCATCACGGTTGCTGCCAGAAACAGGCAAACGTCTCGCGTCTCCGTCGCGTTGACCAAGCTCATGGCCCCGGTGAAACCACTGGTGATGCGCCATGAATTGCAGATGAACGGAACCAATGAACCCAACTGTTGCCCGGCCATGACCCAGAAGAACAAAAGACTTGCTCCGAACACGGGCAAAATCCAAGGGAAACGCCGCTGACGCCACACATTGTCCGCCGCGATGACCAAGACTGCCGCGACACCGGCAACAAAGATGTTGAACTTGATCAGGCTCAACAATCCCAGCGACACAACCAGCGAAACTTCGGTTGCAGCGGACGAAC
>DASXED010000178.1:0-5258 GCA_036490295.1 Verrucomicrobiia bacterium
AATTTATTTTAGTTCCGCCGCAACTTGTTCCCCCAGCAATACGGCCTCGGCAATCGGACGTTTCGCTTCACTACGTTTCACTTCTTCACCACGAAACGAAACCGCGCGCATGGAAATTTTGTCGCCAATGATTTCCGCGTAAGCCGCCACCGGACTCTGGCAACCGCCGCCCATCGCCCGCAAAAACGCGCGCTCGGCGGTCACGCAATAAAACGTGTTGAAATGATTCAGCCGCTCGCAGATTTTTGAAATGCGCTCATCATCCGCGCGAATTTCAATTCCAATCGCGCCCTGTCCAACGCACGGCAGCATCACGTCCAGATCCAAAATCGTCGCCAGCAAACCGTCCGGCACGGCGTCGCCAACCAATTTTCCGTCCGGCTTGATCTCAAAATTCAATCGTGTCAAACCCGCGAGCGCGAGAATTGTCGCGTCCAATTCATCGCGCTCGGAAACTTTCTGCAATCGCGTCGGCACATTGCCGCGAATCCCCACGGTTTTCAAATCTGGCCGCGCCGCGAGCAGCGCCATTTTTCGCCGTGTGCTGCTCGTGGCGATGATTGTGCCTGCGGGAAAATCGCGCAGCATCGTGTGCGGCTTAAAACCTTTGAGCGAACTCTGGCCGGGAATCCAATCATCGGATTTTTGCGTGGCAAGGTTCGCAAAAAACTCCGCGTCGCGATAAATCAAAACGTCGCGCACATCCGCGCGTTTTGGCGTCGCCGCCAAAATCAAACCGGCTGGCAAATCCGTCGGCAAATCTTTCAGGCTGTGAACGGCGAGGTCGGCGCGGCCTTTGACCAGCGCGATTTCAAGTTCCTTCGTGAACAAACCTTTCGGTAAACCGCCTTCAACAAGCGACGATTTTTGCAGTTTGTCGCCGGTCGTCTTGATGATTTTCAACTCGAACCGCAGGCGCGGAAAAATTTTCCGGCATTGTTCGGCGATCAAGTTGGCCTGCGCGAGCGCAAGCGCGCTGCCGCGCGTGGCGATTACAATTGGTTTTTCAGAAGCCATTTTCAGCCACAGATTGACACAGATGAAACACAGATGAAAAGAACAAGAATTTTTCAGGACTCTGCGGACATTGGTTTTAATCTGTGTCCATCTGTGCTTATCTGTGGCCGAACCTTTTTCATTTCGAGCAACGGTTTCACTTTCTCGGCGATGATTTGTTCGCAACGGACAATTTCCTCTTTGCGCTGTTTTAGATAGTCGGCGGCGATGGATTGCAGGTCGTCAATGTTATAAAGATAGACGTTCTCCAGAAAATTCACGGCGGGATCAATGTCGCGCGGCACGGCGATGTCAATCAGCAGCAGCGGACGGTTTTTGCGCGCGCGCATCAACGGCTCAAGTTTCGCGCGATCCAAAATGTGATGCGGCGCGGACGTGCTGCTGATGGCGATGTCAATTTTTTCAAATTCCGCCGACCAATCCTCAAATTGCACAGCGCGCCCGCCAAATTCCTTGGCCAAAATTTCTGCGCGTTCAAATGAACGGCTGGCGACGATGATGCTTTTCGCACCGCGCGAAAGCAAAGCGCGCGCAACTTTCTCGCTCGTCTCGCCCGCGCCGATGACAAGGACTTCGCGCTCCGCGAGCGAACTGAAAATTTTCTCCGCCAATTCAACGGCAACCGACGCGACGGAAACACTGCCACGCTGGATACTTGTGTGCGTGCGGATATGCTTGGCGACGTTGAATGCGCGCTGAAATGCTTTGTTCAACCGCGCGCCAGTGTGCTTGTGCTGGTGCGCGAGTTTGTAAGCCGTTTTGAGCTGGCCGAGGATTTCCGTCTCGCCGAGAACCATTGAGTCGAGTCCGCTGGCGACTTTGAACAAATGTTGCAAACTGTGCGGTTCGGCGAGCGTGTAAATTTCTTCGCCGAGCGGATTTTCAAAGGCGTGGGCGGTTTTGAGGAATTGTTTTAATTCAGCAAACGCCTTCGCCGGTTCTAACGAAGTCGCGGCGTAAATTTCCACGCGATTGCAGGTTGAGAGAATCACGGCCTCGCCCGCGATGCCGAATTCGCGTAGCGATTTAAGCGCGTCGGGAATTTTTACGTCGGCAAAGGCGAACTGCTCCCGCAGTTCGACGGGCGACGTGTGATGGCTCAAGCCGATGACGATTACATTCATGGATGATGAATCGGTGAGAGCAAAAGAAATCCCCAGAACGTGAGCAGGATGAAAACAAAACCGCCAAGCGCGCTCCAGGCAAAGCGGCGTCCGCCTTGGCCGAATTTCCAGCGCGCGACGAGCAACACGAGATAAAATAGCCAGATGAAAATGGAATACGGCAAAAGCGGATCGTTTTTAAGATGACCGTCTGATTTTTCTGTCGGCAAAAATGGAATGATGGATAATCCGGCGGTGAGCAATAAAATGCCGCCAAACAGCAGTCCATTCATCACGCGTTCGAGCCGTTGGATCGGCGGCAGCAGGGAAAAAATTGCGCGAAGCTTGTGAAATTTCAAATCGTGTTCTTCCGTCAAAAACATCAGCGCAGCGACGGCGCTTAATCCGAACGCGCCGATGGCCAGAAGAATTAAAGCCGCATGCAAACTGGTCAGTCCGTTTGAAAAATCCGGTTGCGCCGCGTGCGGTGGATCAAGTGCAGGCATGAGCGCAAAGACACCCATTGCAAAAAGAATTGGCGATGCAAACGCGCCGAGAAATCGCAGTCGCGGCAACAGGCCGATGACAAGATACGCGGCGACGATTGTCCACGCGATGAAGGTCGTGGCTTCGTAAAGATTGTTGACGGGGCATTGCTTGAAATTGAAGCCGCGCAGGAACATGGCGAGCGTGTGCAGCGCGAACGCGGCGAGCAGCAGGAAATAATTCGCGCGGTCGTCCGTGCGAAAACCGCGTCGCCAGAGGAAGACCGAATAGACCGCGCTCAAACCGTAAAGCGCGACGGCGAGCAGAAAGAAATGACGGTCAGTGAACCAAGCCACGGTGACAGGTTAAACCACGGCGCGCGACGGGCAAGCGGCAATTCTGAACCGGCTTGGGCGCGTGTCAGCCGATCAATGCCGTCAACTTGTTATATCCGGTTTCGGCATCCGCGCCGAAAAACCTCAACGGATTGTTGCCGACGACTTCGATGGCCAGTTCCGCCGGTTTGCCGCCGATTTGCGTTTTAACGGATGGAGTGAACTCAAAATGCGTGACGTTTGACACGTTTATCCAGGTGCTTTCGATTTGAATGAATTTCATAATTTTCAATGTGATGTGACCATTTGCCGCCTGACTTTACCGGGACGCGCCGTGCGCCCGATGCTCTTCATGGGTTCGACTTTATTTCCTGCAATTTTTTTGTCCATAAAAATTTGACGGCAAGTGGCAGATCAAAAGTCTGATGTCTAATTAAACCGCAAAGGCGCAAAGGCGCGGAGAAGGAAATAATTTTTTCAACCTAACGATCCAAAGCTGATCCACCTCCGATTCGTGGCGTGAATTGCAACTGGAGGGATAACGGCGGTTGGGTCAACTGCTGGGTATTACACAGCGGACAATCTGTGTGATTCATCAGCTTTCTGGAGGCAGATTTAGCCCTCGAAAGCTCATTCCCGTCAACCCAAAAACATTGGGCGACCACATTTTATTGAAACGCATCGAAGCCAACCTGTCGCAGCCGAAAGTGGCTCTAAAAACAGGAGTTTCAGTGCAGACGGTGCGAAAATGGGAACACGGCCATGCTTGCCCCACGGAAGATCATTGGCAAGTGTTAGCGCACATTTTGCGTCTGGATTCTACATTCCCCAAAAGCTGAAAACCCATCGTCAGAGTCATGTGTTGGCTTTTACACAGCATCATATATGCCGTGTTCATACGCGCTGCCGCTCAACTGATGAGTTCAACACGCAGCGACTTGTCAAACTCGCCGGATGGAAAGGATTGAAACAGTCCAATGCTCTGCTGCCTGCCTGTCATAAATATTGGCCTTATTTTCAAATGGGATTGATTTTCACTTCCACTTCCATCGTGCGTTCGAGCGTGCCGTGATAATTTCCAGTCACGGGCGGCACGTCGGCGTAATCGCGTCCGTGGCCGATCTTCACATACGTCTCGTCAATCTGGCAATTGTGCGTCGGGTCGAGCGCGCGCCAGCCGAGGTTGGGAATAAAAATTTCCGTCCATGCGTGCGTCGCGCTGGCGATTTCTGTCGCAAGATAACCGCTGACGTAGCGCGCAGGAATTTTCACGCTGCGGCATAAACCAATCAAAAAATGCGCGTAGTCCTGGCAAACACCGGTCCGTTGCACGATGACATCGCGCATGTGCGTGTGGACGTGCGTGGAGTTCGGCAGATATTTCAGGTAGCCGTGTGTGAATCGCATGAGCGCGAGCGCGGCCTGCCACGCATCGGTCTGGCCATCGGTCGCGTCCAGCGCGAGCCGCCATGCGTCGGCTTCCATCTCGACATAGCGGCTGCTCCGCAAAAAATCGAAACAACGCTCGGCATCCAGCGAATCGCCGAGTTTTTCGAGCGGGCAAAGTTCCGCGTCATCGGCGATGGCTTTCGGCCATTTCGTCTCGACGCGCACCTGGCTTTCGATGAGCAAGGAATTGTGCGGCTCTGGAATTTCAAAGTGATGAATCCAGTTGCCGTAAAAATCCACGTAATGCCGCAACCGCACCGCCGGCAGCACGCGCAGCAAAAAAGATTCCACCGTCTGCTCCGGGATCGAAGGCGGTTCGAGGCGCACGTCGTTGAAACTGTCGCGCGCGGGCGATGCGTAGGTGTAGCTCGTGCGATGTAATATATCGAATTTCATTTGGACAGCTTCAAAGTGTCACACATTGCGCAAATCCAGTGTGAATGGAAATTCAGAATTTTCAATTGGCGGTGGAATCTCAAATTTTCCCTGCGCGTGACCGTGCCGGAAAAATCTTGAAAGCCGCCGCGCCTCGGCTTCGTAACTGTTCACGGGAAACGTGTCGTAGCCGCGTCCGCCCGGATGCGCGACGTGATAAGTGCAGCCGCCGAGCGAGCGTTTGTTCCAGGTGTCATAAATGTCGAAACGCAGCGGCGCGTGCGATTTGATCGTCGGTTGCAGACACACCGGCGGCTGCCACGCGCGATAACGCACGCCCGCGACGCCTTCACCGTTCGTGCCGGTCGGATGCAACGGCACGCGATGGCCGTTGCAAGTGATCGCAAAACGGTCGCCAGCCAAGCCGCGCGCTTTTATTTGCAGGCGTTCAAGCGATGAATCAACGTAACGAACCGTGCCGCCGCCGCCGGGT
>DASXED010000184.1:0-10932 GCA_036490295.1 Verrucomicrobiia bacterium
CTGACTTTTTCCGCGCCGGTGTTTGAGAAGGTCAACTTGTCAATCGCCAGTTCGGTGCCGCCCATCATGCGAATCACATTTTGCTGCACTGCGGCAATGGATTGGGCTGAAGTCGGAGGAAGCCCGGCTGCATAAGCCCCGGCGTTATTCATGCCGACGCCTTGATTATGAGACACAGCCACCGGCATTTCACCCAAGACAATATCTACTGTCGCGTCTGGCGCGGTCTTAATGGCGGCACCTGACTGAAGAACCGCACCCAACATCAGCGGTTGCCAAGTGGCGCCACCGTCGGTTGTGAAGGTGGCGTCGCCATGAATCCGGACAATGGTCACCACACCCTGTTTTACATCTTGTGCGTTTGCCTTGGCAATAAACAGCAAGGCGACACCGCAAACCGCAGCCACAATCATCAATCGTATATGTTTCATAAAATATGTTCCTTTCCTGCGCTAATTTTCAAAAGTATAGGCGCATCCAATGGATTGTCAACAGTATATTTTTAATTCTTTTGACATTTTTTAACCCCGCCCGATTTAATGAAAAGATTCATCGTTTTATTTTTCAACCAGCTTCTGTTCAACAAGTTGCAGATATGAACTGGCAATGGAGTTGTCCTGCTGTTGCAGTTTCAAAGACCGTTGCAGCCATGGTCGCGCGGCGGCATAATCTCCAATCTGCGCATAATGCCAGCCGATGTAGCCGGCGACGTAATAATTATTCGGGTCGAGGGTGTCGGCGCGGTTGAAATATGGCCAAGCTTCGTCGTGGCGGTCCAGCCAGTCGAGACAGATGCCACAGCCCAAAAAATTGTAGCCGTCATACGGGTTGAGTTTCATGGCGCGTGAATACCATTGCATGGCCGAATTCGCCAGTGATTCGTAATCGGAATTGCCATTAAAACTTTCCACGCGATATGCTTCGCCGATGTTGTAGGCCGTTTCAAAATTCTTTGGCTCGACGGTGAAGGCTTTTTCCCACGCCGCAATGCGTTCCGGTGAAAAATCCGGCAACCGTTGGGCGCGCATCAGCCAAACATATTCACCGGCACGCCGCCATTCCTGACATCTCAAATATGCGACGACGCCCGCGAGCGCCAAGGTCGCCAGCATTTTGACGGGCAGCCGGATGTTCAACCAGTAACGCTCCGTCGCAAACCGCCAGTTGCTGCTCAACAACGCCAGCAGCGTCACGCCGAGAATCGCATTGGCCGGAACGTGCAGGTTGAAATCCACGACCGAATGAACCGCCAGCGCGAGCAGCCCAGTGGACGCGCCGAGAAAAAAGGCGAGGCGGTTGCTTTTGCCGCTGCCGAAATCTTTTTCCGCGCGGCGGACGGATTTTGACGTTTTCCGCAATCCCACCACGAACGCCGCCATGCCCGCCAGCACGATAACGCCGCCAACCGCGCCCCAGTCGGCGAGCAGGTTCAGATAATCGTTGTGCGCGCGGTCGGGGCGCTTTTGAATCAATTGAGGACGATACGCGGGAAAACGATAATCGAAATGCGCCGGCCCGACGCCCCACCAAAAATTTTCCCGCCACATTTGGATCGCCGTGGCCCACAAATCGCGGCGGATGATGAAAATATCCTCCGATTTTCCCTGCGTTGGTTTTTCAACGCGATTGATGTAGCTGGTCGTCTTCGACAAATAATTCGTGACAAAAAAAATGCCGCCGCCGACCAAGACGGCCAAAAGCAAAAGCGCCGGAATCCGATGGTTCCGAAGGCAGATCAAAATTCCCAAAAGCACCAGCAACCCCGTGGCAGCAGCCACCCAGCCGCCGCGCGAAAATGTCACCGTCAAGCCCGCCAGCATCGTCAACGCCGCGTAGCCCAGCAGCACGCGCGTCACCGGTTTCATCCGGCCGGCCACGACGTAAGTCACCGCCAGCGGCAGGAGCATTTCGAGAAATCCGGCGAATTTGTCCGGCGAAAAATAAGTGCCCATGCCGCGCCCCGGATAAGACGAAATCAGATTCCAGACGCGGGTTGAGTGCGTCAGAAATTGATAGACCGCGCAGCAGGAAATTCCCATCGCCAGAAAAATCAATGTAAAGCTGATGACCTGTGAAAATTCCTGCCGGTATAAATTATTGATAATGGCGAAAAATAAAAACGCGCAGACCAAAACCTGGATCATTTCCTGCCGCGCGACGTATTCGATGTCCGCCGTGAGATAGCGCGCGACGGCATAGATTGTGAACGCCAGCACGACCCAGCAAATCGGCGGCCAGAGCAGTTGAGGTTTGGAACTAATCCACAATCGCGCCGCCCACGCGAGCATCACCGCAATCGTCAATCCCTGAACCACAAGAAATTCCCATGTGCCCACCGCGCCCATTGCCATCGGCGCAAAAACCAAAATTGCGAGCACGAAGACAAGGATTCCCCGTTCGCACCAATTGTCCATTTTTTCCCGGTTCATCAGTAGGCGCGGATAGTTCCCTCGTGGCTCAACGGCAGGAAAATTCCGTTGCCGACGTATTCCAGTTCAATGGCCGTGTGCTGCGCGCCGCTCAAGTAACCCGCCGCGCCGGTCGTCGTGCTGCTTTGGGACGAAACATAAATGTAACCGCCGTGAACCACCGCAGCGAGCTGGCTGCCGTCGGAGGAAGAGGCGATGCCCGTCCATGACAAAACCGGCGCGCCGGCAAGCTGCGTCCAGGTTGCGCCGGAATTCTGCGAGGAAAAAATATTCCCTGACGTTGACAATCCGCCGGCCGTCACCGCCAGCCGCGAGCCGTCAGCCGACGAAGCGACGGAGGTCAACTGGCCGACCACCGACGAATTTTCCGAAACCCACGTCGCGCCCGAATCGGTGGAAATATAAATCTGGCCGCCGTTTCCCGTCGCGACCAATCGCCCGCCGTCGGATGATGAAGCAACCGCCAGCCATTGCACTCCAGATGCGTTCGTGCTCAAAAGCCACGTTGAGCCGGAATTGGTGGAGGCATAAATCGAGCCGTTGGCTTCCACCGCGACTAACTTCGTTCCGTCCGACGACGAAGCGACCGAATTCCAAAGGAAACTGGATGTGAGGCCGGACCAACTGCCGCCGGAATTGGATGAATAAAAAACGTATCCGCTGCGCGCCACGGCGACGAGTTTGGTTCCGTCGGCAGAGGACGCGACGGACGACCAGTTTGCCGAGCCGACGCTGGTTTGCGCCGTCCACGTCGCGCCAGAATCGGTTGAAGTATAAATATATCCAGACTGACCCGTGTTGTAGCTGCTGTAACCAACCGCCGCCACGAGTTTGGTTCCGTCGGCGGAAGACGCGACGGATGACCAATACAAATTGCCCAGACTGCCGGCCTCGGCCGTCCAGCTCTGGCCTGAATTGGCCGAAGTGTAGATTTGCCCGTTGTTGATGGTCGCCACGAGCTTGGTTCCGTCGGCAGAAGAGGCAATTGCCGACCAGTTGGCAATCACCCCGTTTGTTTTCCAGCTTTGGCCGACGCTGCTGGAAAGATTTCCCGAAAAAATATTTTGCCCGGCGTTTTGCGCGATAATCCAGCCCGCCGCGCCCACGCCCGCGACTTTATAGACATCGCCGACGCTGGGCGACGACGGCAGCGTGAGCGTCACCGGGCTTGTGTTATTTGTGCAAATGTAACCGACGTTCGGCAGGATTTGACCCGAAGTTCCCGAAACCGTCACCCAGAAAAACGCGCCCGGCACGTTTGTCAATCCGTGGCCCGCGCCGGTGAAATTGGTGGCCGAAACGCCGCCGGAAAAATTCAAGGCCGGACTGCTTTGCAAAGCCACATTCGCGGACAGGCGCGCGTCGGGAACCGTGCCGATGAGGCTCGTCGCCGGAACATTTGCAAGTCCGAAACCATTTCCGGCAAAATTCGTCGCGGTCACGCTGCCGGAAAAATTCACGTTGCCGGTGAGCAGCGCGACGTTCGTAGGAAGCAGCGCGTTGGGAATGATTCCGGCGAGATTGGTGGTTTGCAAAGGCGCGGTCAAATTCACCGCCGTCAGCGCCGATGCCGCGTTGAGTGCGTTGAGCGACTGAACCGCGTAAGGAACGGAAGTCAGCGCCTGCCTCGGCGACAAAACGACGTAGGCGTTCGTGTCGCCAAAACTTCGCACGCCGATTTCCAACGTGCGCGCCGTGCCGTCGAAAACATTTCCGAAATCCAGCGCGACCGTGAACAGTCCGTTCGTGACGCCGACCGGCGCGTTCGTCAGCGGCCCGGCGACCACGGCGCCGCTGCCGTTGTAAATTTGAAAACGGAAATCGTAACTGCCCGTGGCCCGGTTCGTGCCGTCGTTGAGCAATCCCTGATAAGTGAACGCCGTGGTTTGCGCGCGCGCGGCGGTTGCAAACAGCAAAAGCGCGGCGGACGCGGCGGAATAAAACTTCATGGACACGAATTTATCATAACCGCGCGCCGGAACAAGTTGCAACAGGCAACGGTGCGAAACAAAAGAATTTTCAGCCACAGATTTTCACAGATGGACACAAATAAGAATTTTCATTCGGATATCTTCAGTTTTTTATCTGTGTTAATCTGCGGCTAAAATCTTCCTTCTTTTGGCCGCTTCAGGGCGGAATTCCAGGATTTCTCCCGGCTGGCAGTCGAGCGTTTCGCAGATCGCTTCGAGCGTGGAGAAGCGGATGGCCTTGGCCTTGCCGGTTTTGAGGATGGACAGGTTTTGCGGCGTGATGTCCACGGCCTCGGCCAGGTCGTTCAGCCGCATTTTGCGCTGCGCGAGAACCACGTCGAGATTGACGATGATGGGCATAAACTTAAACCGTCAATTCCTGTTCCTCTTGAATCTTCCGGCCTTCGTCCATGATCCAGGCAATTAAAACAATGCCGATGCCGGTGAGTATCAAGCCGAAATCCACACCGGTTCCAAAATCAAACGAGAAAAATCCGATTTGAAAAGTGTGAAATGTTGTGGTTGTAATTGTGACTCCGGGCGGCAAAGAAGTTTGTGGAGAAGGAAACTGCGGTTTTGGGAAAAAATGGATTGCGGATTTGAATATCGCACCAACCACACAAATCAACCCCAGTTTTTTTATGGAACGAATGGTTTCAGCGGCAAAAATTTGTCCGCGTTCATACAGTCGAAAAAGTTGTGCCAGCTTCCAATACCAGACACACAAAACGATTTGGTAGATAAACGACAAAAACCAGAGCAGCTTAAAATGTAAGGCTGAAGACGGAATTAAAAAAAACAAAAAACAGACGGCAAAAAGGAAAAAGACAAACACATTCCATTTGGCAATCCGGCTGGCAATTTTGATTCGATACAAACGAACATTGGCCTTTGGAGTAATTTCATTCGCATTCATAAATTTGAAAAGTCAGTTCGGTTAAACGGTCAATTCCTGTTCCTCACGGATTTTCCGCGCTTCGTCCAACAGCCAGCCGATGAAAATCATAAAAAAGCCGATGAATAAATTATCGTGAAGTCCCGCGCCGACCCAATCGTCATTGGGAAGCAGAAATTTGAAAACCAGTGCCAGAAAAAACCTGGCAATATAAATGCCGCCCAAAATTTGGATGCAATGCACCGTTTCGACGGTGAATAAAACGCCTTTTTCAAAAAATCCAAACAACTTCAGAATTGCCCGATACCAAAATAAAAAAACAATTAAAAGCAACGCGCCATAAATTGGAAACATCATCGAAGTGTCGTGTGCGTGAGCTGCCGACGACTGACGCTGAAAAAATGGCATTTTGATTCCGTAATCAGCGGCCAGCACGGAACAACCGAGATCAACGATGACCCACAGCGGAATTCCGTATTGCAGAACCAAACGAAGACATTTGCTGACTTTTTGAATCCGGCTCATCCGGGAATTGTTTTTTTGAGAAATCTCATTCGTATTCATAGGCACGAGGATGGCCTATGAAATTCCGTTAGTCAAGTCTTTTTTATCGAAAAACGATAAATAAAATCCGATTAACAAGTTTTCACGCGAAGACCACGAAGAAAAACGAAGGTGAAAGTTTTTCCTTCGCCGCCTTCGCGTTCTTCGCGCGACTCACTTCCATTTTTCTACTGTGGCAAATTGTGAAAGTTTAATTTAACTTGTCCGCATAAATTTATGACCGACCCGCGTTACAAAAAACTGGCCGAACTGCTCGTCAATTATTCCACCGGGCTGAAAAAAGGCGACCGCATCCTGCTCGACATGATTGATGTGCCGGACGAATTCACCGTCGAACTCATCCGCGCCGTGCGCGCGGCGGGCGCGACGCCGTTCGTCGAGACGCGCCACACGCGCGTCGGGCGCGAGCAGCTTTTGAAGATTTCCGAAGCGCAAGCTTCAGACATCCGCGACATCGAAATGTTCCGCATGAAAAAAATGCAGGCTTACATCGCCATCCGCGGCGCGGACAACATGAATGAAAATTCCGACGTGCCGAGCGACCGCGTGCAGCTTTATTCCAAAGTCATCCGGCCCGTGCAGGATTATCGCGTGAACAAGACGCGCTGGTGTGTGTTGCGCTGGCCGACGCCGAGCATGGCGCAGGCGGCGGGCATGAGCACCGAGGCGTTTGAAAATTTATACTTCGACGTTTGCACGATGAATTACGCAAAGATGGGCAAGGCGATGATTCCGCTCGAACGCCGGATGAAACGCGCCGACAAAGTTCATCTCAAAGCGCCGGGAACGGATTTGACGTTCAGCATCAAAAGCATCGGCGCGAAAATGTGCAAGGGCGACCGCAACATTCCCGACGGCGAGGTTTTTTCCTGTCCGGTGAAAAATTCCGTGAACGGCACGATTCAATTCAACACGCCGACGCTGTATTCGGGAACGAAATTTGAAAACGTCAAACTGGAATTAAACGATGGGAAAATCGTCAATGCGACGGCGAACAACACGAAGCGGCTCAACGAAATTCTCGACACTGATCCGGGCGCACGTTACATCGGCGAATTTTCACTGGGCTTCAATCCGTATATTTTAAGCCCGATGTGCGACATTTTGTTCGATGAAAAAATCGCCGGCTCGCTGCACTTCACGCCGGGGCAGGCGTATGAAGATTGCGGCAACGGCAACAAGAGTGCGATCCACTGGGACATGGTTTTGATCCAGCGCAAGGAATGGGGCGGCGGCGAGGTGTGGTTCGACGGCGAATTGATCCGCAAGGACGGAATTTTTCTGCCGAAGGATTTGAAACCGCTGAATCCGGCGAATCTAAAATGATTTATGATTGCTGTCATCGCCGACACAAGGACATTTTCAAATTGTAAATCAAAAATCGTAAATTTTTTTACGCCGTTTCCTTCAAAATTCCAAGAAATTGTTTCATCGCGGGCGAAAGGACTTTGTTCTTTTTGTAAATCGCGGCGAGCGGGCGGTAAAAATCGCCGTCCTCTATCGGCACGGCGGTGAGCGTCTGCTTGGAAATTTCCTGCCCGATGGTGCCAAGCGGAACGATGGAAATGCCCGCGTCAATTTCCACCGCGCGTTTCACCGTCTCGACATTGTCAAATTCCATGGCGTGCCGCACCTCGACGCCGTGTTCCTTCAAGATTTTGTCCAGCGCCTTGCGCGTCGGGATGTCCGGCTCGAAACCGATGATTTTCTGGTCGGCGAGCGCTTTTAATTTCACCTTTTTCTGCTTGGCGAACGGATGTTGCGGATGGCAGATCAGCACGAGCGGTTCCTTGCGCAACGGAATGATCTCCAGTTTTGAATCCTTGACGGGATACGCGACCAGGCCGAGGTCAACGACGTTGCTCAACACGTCGTCATAAACCTGGTTGGCGCGGCGGTATTCGACGTGGACGTTCACGGTCGGATAACTTTTCATGAACCGCTTGATGTAGGGCGGCAAATCGTGCAGCCCGATGGAATAAATCGTCGCGACGCGGATCGTGCCGGAAATGATGTCCTTGAGTTCCTGCAATTTGCTGTGGAGCGAATCATAAGTCTGGATGATCTGCTTGCTGTATTCGTAGAGCATCTGGCCTTCGCGCGTGAGGCGGAATTTTTTCTTGCTCCGCTCGATGAGCAGCGACTTGAAGATGCGTTCCAGCGCGCTGATCTGCTGGCTGACGGCGGATTGCGTGATGCCGTTGGTTTGCGCGGCCTTGGTGAAACTTTCCGTCTCGGCCAGATTGCAAAAAACCTTGAGACTTTCAATCTGCATAAGAAAAATTAACGGAAAAACCGCCTGTCAGTCAACAGAAGTTTCACTGATGAGCGCCCGTTTCACTTTTGAGAGCAGTTCCGCGCTCGTGAACGGCTTCTGCAAATACATCGCGCCGGCTTGCTTGTCCGCCGGCACCGCGAAGCCGCTCGTGCATAAAATCCGCGTGCCCGGCGCGAGCTGCCGGATGTGCTCCACGAGTTCGCGTCCGCCCATGCCCGGCATCACCATGTCCGTCACGACCAAATCCACCTTTGTGTCGTCGCGCGACAAAATTGCCAGCGCCTTCTGGCCATTGCTTGCCGTCAGCACGCGGTAACCGTAGTCGGTCAAAATCATTTCGGACATCGTGAGCAGCAGGCTCTCGTCATCCACCACGAGCACCGTTTCCGTGCCGTGCAAATCGTCGCCGGCGCCGTCACTTTCGCGGACGAATTGTTTTTCCGCCGGCAAATAAATCCGCGCCGAGGCGCCCGCGCCCGGCTGGCTGGAAACCGCCACCCCGCCGCCGTGATTGGCCACGATGCCATAAACCAGCGCCAGTCCGAGTCCGCGATGCGGCGGTTTTTTCGTCGTGAAGAACGGCTCGAAAATCCTCGGCAGAACTTCCGGCGCGATGCCGCCGCCGTTGTCGGCGATTTCCACGGAAACATAAGTGCCCGCCGCCAGATGGACGGTGCGGTCCTGCGTCGGCTCGGTCAAAACCACGTTGCGCGTTTGCACGACAACCTGGCCGTCGCCGCCGGCCAGGGCTTCCACGGCGTTCTCCAGGATTTTCGTCAACGCCTGCTGCATCTTCGCCTCGTCAAACCGCGCGCCAAACAATTCCCGCTCCAACTGGACCTTCCACGTGATTTTTGCGCCGGGCGAGTTGCGGAAAAATTCCACGCAACGCTGCGCCACCGCGTTCAAATTGCCGGGCGGCTGGAGGCGCGTTTCCTTTTCCTGCTGGCTGAAGATGGCCAGCTCATTCGCGATTTCCGCCGCGCGCGCCGCCGATTTTTCCACTTCCATCAGCGAGCGCCGCCACGGATGCCCCGGCTCCGCCTTGCTCAACAGCAGCGACGTGTGGCCGAGGATGCTAGTCAGCGCGTTGTTGAAATCCAGCGACACCGTCCGCGCCAGCCGCAGCGCGCAGTCCAGTTTTTGTTTCTGCGCCAGATTCGCCTCGTCCGCCTGCCTTTTCATTTCCGGCGGCGGCGCATCCGCCGGTTTTTTTACCTCCGGCGGCGGTGCGGGAAACAATTGAAAGATAAAATATTTTTCCTCTCCGCTCTTGAACGGACAAACCGAAACCGAAAACACGGGGGTTGAACCGTCCTGCGCGCGGAATTTCAATGCTGCGGCCGGCGGGATTTTTTCCAAATCAGAAAGCAACTGTTCCGCGCCCAGGCCGTTTTCCGGCAGCCAGATTTTTGCGAGCGGCACCGTCTCGGTTTGCAGCGACGAACCGAAAATTCTCACCGCCGCCGCGTTGACCAAAAGAATTTCTCCCGCCGCGTTGGCCAGGAACATCGGCCAGTTCGCGGCGGGCAATTCAAAAACAGCGTCGGAGTTCATCAGTTTTCAGCTTAACCGCACATTGTGATTTCTCAAACGGAATCTTTTCCAAAATCTAAAAATGCGCCGGGCAAAAGTTCGCGCGCGGAAAACTCGCGGATATTTTTCAAATCATTGCTGTCCGCGACGAACACCTTTGCGTCCGGCGCATACTCGGCGAGAAGCTGGCGACACGCGCCGCACGGCATCGGGCCGCCGCCGCAACGCGCCACGACCGCGACCGCGATGAATTTTTTCTTCCCGTCCGTCAGCGCCTTGAACAAGGCGATCCGCTCCGCGCAGCAAGTCAGCCCGTAACTCGCGCTCTCCACGTTCGCGCCGCCGATGATTTCGCCTGACTCTGTGAGCAGCGCCGCGCCGACCTTGAATCTGGAATACGGCGACACCGAGCCTGCGCGCGCCTTTGCCGCCGCCGCCACTAATTTTTCCGGGTCAATTTTCACATCGTTGACGAATTAAAAATAAAAAATTCAAAATTAAAAAAACGTTCCCGCGCGCTGTTTTACATTTTTAATTTTTAATTCGCCGTATAGTTCCGCGAATTTTTTTATCAATTGCGCGCCGGATTCTTTCACGCGCCCGGCGGTTTCCAAAACTTCCGCGTGCGACAAATTTTCCCCGCCAATGCCCGCCGCCATATTAGTGATGCACGAGATTCCCGCGACGCGCAATCCGCATTGCCGCGCCACAATCGCCTCCGGCACGGTGCTCATGCCCACCGCGTCCGCGCCGAGTTTTGCGAACGCGCGGATTTCCGCCGGCGTTTCGTAACTTGGCCCGCAGACGGCGATGTAAACTCCGCACCGCAATTTTATTTTGCCCGCGTCCGCTGCCTTGAACAGCAGCGCGCTCAATTTCGCGTCATAAACCTGCGTCATGTCCACAAAACTCGGAGCGCCGCGCAGCGGATTTGTTCCCATGAAATTGATGTGGTCGGTCAAAACCATGAAATCGCCCGCGCGAAAATTCTTGTTGATGCCGCCCGCCGCGTTGGTCAGCAGCAAATCTTGAATTCCAAATTCCGCCAGCGCGCGGACGGCGAACGTGACGCGTTCCATCGAATGGCCTTCGTAAAAATGCGCGCGTCCGCTCAAAATTATCACGGGCGTTTTGCCGAGATGTCCAAAATACAATTCGCCCGCGTGGCCGCTGACGGTCGGTTTGGGAAAGCCTGGAATTTTTGCGTGGGAAATTATTTTGTCCACGCGCAGTTCCGTCAGCGCGTGATGAAATCCGCTG